>NZ_AZAX01000009.1:0-27967 GCF_001021175.1 Marinitoga sp. 1155
AAGTGCCGTTGTATTACAAAGCGTTATATGCAAGATTTAAACCACAAATCAATGGAGAAAAATCGCAAATGAAACCATTTGATGAAAGTATAAAAAAATATCTAAACAAAGATGGAAGTCTGGATTTAAACAAATTAATGAAAAGGTATATAAGATACATAAAAGAACGAGGAGCAGTAATGTTCAAGGGCAGAAACTATTACGAAGGGGTATATCAATACAATCTTGATCAATTTCTTAGTTTGTATGTAGAAGCGGCAGATGGAAAAGTATATCCAGAAACACAAATAGGCGGAGGAAGAATAGATTTATTGATCAATTTAAACAATAAAGAATATTTAATAGAAATAAAAGCAAATATAGATGAAGATCAATATGAAAAATCAAAAAAGCAACTAAAAGAATATATAAAAAGGAAAGGGATAAAAGAAGGATGGCTAATAATATATTCAGATACAGTAAAAGATTTTGAATATAATTTAGAAGAAGAAAATGGAATAAAATTACATATATGGTTTATAAAAACAAATTTTGAAAGTCCATCAATGGTTAATTAAAACAAAAACTCCAGGAATTACCTGGAGTTTTTGTTTTAATATATTTCTATATTTCTATATTAAAAAACTGTCTTGCAATTAAACCAATAACAAAAGATAAGATCATAACACTAAAACTAATAAACAACATTTCAAAGAAATAATGTTTAAATGTTTTTTCCTGAACAACAGAAACAAAGAAAGAGAAGAATACTATAACAATTATTGCGTTAAATATAGTAAAAGTTAAAGCCATTAATGGATTTGAAAAAATAAAATAAGGAATAACGAGTAAAAAAACAGTTATAATATATGCAATTCCTGTATAAATTGAAGCCTTCAAAGGATTCTTGGAGTTTTTATCAGCTTTTTGCGAAAGATATTCCGATGCTGACATAGAAAATGATGCTGCAATTCCAGTAATCAAACCAGATAAAGCGACGAGTCTGGAATTTTGAAATGCAAAGGTTAAACCAGCCAATGTTCCTGTTAATTCTACCAGTGCATCATTTAACCCCAAAACCATAGAACTGATATAATGTATTTTTTCTTCATCAATTAAACCCAATAACTGTTTTTCATGCTTGTTTTCATCTGCTATTATATTTTCAAATTCAGGCACATGTTTTTTAATTTCCTCATAATTTATTTGGGCGGATTCTTCACCTTTTTCCATAGCATTTAAAGCAAAAGTTAAACCAAAAATATAAGAAAGCAAAATATACCAGAAAATAAAAAATTTATTTGGTCGAATTTCTACTTTTGTATAATTTTTTATTAATTGATAATGTTTATATTCATCTTTTGCAATTTCTTCTAAAATGTGTCCGTTTTTCCCTTTAATCCTTTTGGACAATTTTAAATAAACATAATATTCTGTAATTTCATTTTTCTGGAAATTTATCAATTGATTTTTTATTTTTTCATCCACAATTACACCTCCAACTTGTAATCAAAATCAACCGTAACTTCTGGATAATCAACATTTATTTTTTCAACAAACTCAGGATTATTTTTTATAATCTGTTTTACACCAGAATCGCCATGTATATTTAAAATATCATAAAATAAAGGTTTTTTTATTAATGTTGGAAAGCCTTTTTTATCCTTATAATATGGAGCTATAATTGGTTTTTCTGATGTGCTATTTAATATTGTTGTTACTACAGTTTTTGGAATAAGCGGCATATCTCCAAGAAATATTAACATACTTTCATAATCATATTTTAAAGCAAATTTTATAGCTTCTTTAACTGATGAAGAAATTCCATTTTTATAGTCTGGGTTTTCTATTATTTTAAAATTATTATAATCAAAATTTTTTTTAATACTTTTCCATTTTTCATTCACAATCATTAATTTATCAATATCAAATTTATTTAAAAGGTCTATAGTCCATTGCAATAACGCCTTTCCATTATATTCAAATAAAAGCTTATTGTCTTTAAATCTTGTAGAAAGCCCTGCAGCGAGTATAACTCCCAGTATTTTCATTTTAAAAATCCTCCTTTATGCTGTATAATATATGTTAAGATTATATCACAAAAAAGGAGGAGTTTTATGAAAGGAAAGATTATTTTAATATATTTTATAATTTTAACCACATTTATATTTTCAAAAAATATAACAATATGGTTTGAATATGAAGGGATAGATGAACTTAAAAGCATTGCGATTGAGTTTGAAAAAGAATATCCTGATATTAAAGTTAATATTATTAAACAAAAGAGAATTCCAGATAAAATTTTTACTGCTTTCAAAGGTAATGGCGAATTGCCTGATTTAATTTTATTGAAAAATGATGATGTAGGAAGATTAAAAGAAGCGTATTTAATAGAATCTTTAGATGAGATAAAAAAAGAATTTGAAAATAGTTTAATAAAGGATTCATTTGAAGCGTTTAAAGAAAATGACCATTATTTTGGAGTTCCATTTTATTTTGATACACAGATCCTTTATTATAATAAAAAAATATTATCTGAATATAATATTCATTTAGATGAAAGTTATACCTTTGAAGATTTGTTGAAGGTTTCGAATTTAATAAAAAAAGATGATAAATATATTGGATTAGCCTGGGGAGCAAATTCTCCATATTGGTTTCCAACAATGCAATGGGCTTTTGGAAAAAAAGAATTATATTCAAATGGTAGGGTTATAGTTAATGATTCAAACACTTTAAAAGCTATTAATTTTATCAATAAAGTTATAAATGTGGATAAATCTGCGAATTTAATTGAGAGACAGGGATTGATTTCCGGATTAAAAAACAACAAAATAGGGATGATTTTCTTTGGTAGTTTTATGATACCTGATTTTATAAAATCAAATACAGCCTTTGGGATTTTACCTTTACCGTATATAGAAGAAGCAAATAATTATATGACACCTATTATAGATTATAAAGGTTTTAGTGTAATTAGAGGGAGAAAATCTAAAGAAGTTTTAAGCTTTTTAAAATTTATAATAGATAAAAAATCTCAGATAGATTTCTGTAAAGATTTATATAAATTTCCGGTTAATAAAGATGCATTTGATATTTTAAAAGGAAAGGATGAATATTTCAAAACTGCATATAGATCTGTAGAGATTGGAAAGCCAATGCCAACATCAGCATTCTTTAAGGGAAAATACTGGAAAGGTATTAGAACAATGCTTACGCTTATTTTAACAACAAATAATAATATGGATGAAATAATTACAAAAACACAGAAATTTATGGATCAGAAATGAAAAGGAAAACATATATGTTAATATTGCCGGCTGCGATTTTGATTACATTTATTTTAATAATACCAATGTTATATTTACTGAAAACATCTCTATATTTATCTCCATTTGGAGAGAATATATCGTATGTTGGAATTCAAAATTATTTAAAGATTTTAAATGATTCTGGTGTATCTATAGCTGTTAAAATCAGTTTTTTATGGTCTTCAATTATTTCTACTGCAGTGATAATTTTAGGCATTATACTGGCTTATTTACTTGAAGAAAAGATAAAGAATAAAAAGTTAATATTTTTCTTAATTATGATTCCATGGATTATACCTTCATATATGGGAGTTTTGATATGGCGAGCTTTAATATATGGTTATGGTACAGATTCATTAATAAAAAATCTATTTCATTTGAATACAAATCTTTTTACAGATGCAATGGCAGGATTTGGATGGGGAGTTTTTGTAAGTATATGGCTTGAATTACCTATTGTTGTTATGGTTTTAATTTCGGCATTTCAGGAGGTTCCAAAAGAGCTACATCTTGCTGCGAAAATAGATGGAGCTAATTCTTTAAATACGTTAATAAACATAACAATTCCTTATATTAAACCCACAATAATTTCATGGTTCTTAATTACTTTTGCAAATCACTTTAAGGATTTTACCGTTCCGTTTTTATTAACATCTGGTGGGCCGCCTTTATTTGACGGTCTTACCAGCCATAGTATTGTTGGTATAACTACTACTATGGGAGTTTTTAACTATTTTGTTTCAAATACATACTTTGATTTTGGAATAATTTCTTCTTATAGCATTATTTCTGCGTTTTTCGTTATGCTTATAGCCTTTATTTTCTTAACAAGAAGAACAATTAATTTAAAAAAATTCATTCTATTTATAGTTTCAATAAAAGTATTAACTTTCTTTTTCATCAAAAACCCATTATTGTTATTATCCGCAGCATTATATTTTATTCTTTTGAAGAAAAGAAACCTATTTGCTGTGATTGTATTTTTGGATATGACAATAATGATTATAAGCATTAGATTAAATGGATTTTGGAATGGATTTGATTTTGTTCCTATAATTTCATTAATGTGGATAATTTTCAAAGAAAAAACACCAGTTATACCACAAATAAAAAGATTTGACAATTTAAAAATAATAAAATTTGCATTTATAGGTATTTTAATCTTTATTATAATCCTTCCATTTTATCATATACTTTTAATTTCTATCTCAAATACCAATGATATTATAGTTTCTCCAATTCCAGCGGAAATCACACTAAACAATTACGAACGCATTTTTTCTGAAGTTCACATAGAAAAAAATTTATTAAATACTATTATAATATCCTCTCTGACTGCTTTGATGGTCCCAGTTTTTGCGTATCCACTTGCATTATTCATATCGAAAAAACGTTTGAATTGGGTTTTGCCATTATTGATTTTTATTGATTTTCTTGGTGGGGTACATTCTATAATTGCGCTTTTTATGGTATTTAAAAGGCTGAATTTATTAAATTCATTATTTGGTTTGTCTCTGGTTTATACGACACATACATTACCAATGGCAACTTTTTTAATAAAAGGATACATAGATAAAATACCAAAGGAATTGGAAGAAAATGCTATACTTGATACTACAAAAATAAAATCATATTTTTATATAATTTTTCCATTAACAATTCCAGCTATATTAGTTTCAGCTTTAATCGGTTTTATGAAAGGGTGGAATGGATTTATTCCTGCTTTGATGTTATTGAATAAAGATAAGCTTTATCCTATTTCAGTAAAATTATATTCATTTATTGGGGAAGCTGGAACATCATATCCAAAATGGGATTTGTTCGCTGCATCATCAATACTTAATATGATATTTTTGGGTATTATATTTATATTTATCAGAAAACCACTAATGAATGGAGTACTAAAAGACAGGTTTTAAAAAATTTTTAAATTTTGATTGGGAGGGTGAATATGAAAATAAAGGATATTATACCAGTAGCGCTTGGAAAAGAAAAACCAGATGTTTTGTTAAAAAATGCAAAACTTGTTAATGTTTTTACAGGCGAAATAGAAGAAACAAATGTTGCTTTATTTAGGAAAAGAATAGCAGGAATTGGTGATTATGATGATGGAAAAGAAATAATAGATTTAGAAGGTATGTATTTATTACCTGGTTTTATCAATGCCCATTTGCATATAGAAAGTTCTATGCTATCACCAAGGCAATTTGCTAAAGCTGTATTGTTAAGAGGTACAACAACTGTAATTGCAGATCCACATGAAATTTCAAATGTTTTAGGACTTGATGGATTAGAATATATGATAAAATCTACAGAAGGAATACCTTTAAATGTATATATAGCCATACCTTCAGCAGTTCCTGCCACAACTATGGAAACATCAGGTGCAAGATTGGGGCCTGAAGACATGGTAGGATTTGTTGATTCATATCCAAATAGAATAATAGCACTTGGTGAAGTGATGAATTTTCCAGGTGTAATAAATAGGGATTCAGAATTATTAACAAAAATAGAAATTCTCAGACATATGTATAAAAAAATAGATGGACATGCTCCTGGAGTAACAGGGAAAGAATTAAATGCATATATTGATGCATTTATTAGATCTGATCATGAATGTACAACTAAAGAAGAAGCGCTGGAAAAGATTAGTAAAGGTATGCAGGTGTTTATAAGAGAAGGTACAGCAGCAAAAAATCTTGATGCTTTAATTGAAGCTGTTAATCCAATGAATCATCATAGTTTTTCATTTTGTACAGATGACAGAGAACCTCTTGATATATTGAAAGATGGAGACATTGATTATCTTGTAAGAAAAAGTATCGAAAAAAGAATTGATCCTATAATAGCTATAAGAATGGCTACTATAAACACCGCAAGGTATTATAATTTGAGAAGTATGGGGGCTGTAGCTCCGGGATATAAAGCCGATATGATAGTTGTTGATGATTTAGAAAAAATGAATATACGAATGGTATTTAAAGATTCCAGAATGGTAGTTAAAGATGGTGTTTTTATAGATAAAATGGAAGGAGTATATAATGATTTACCAAAAAAATTTGGAAAAGTTGTTTTACCAGAATTTTCAGTTGATGATTTAAAAGTAAAAAATAAAGGAGGAAAAATACGCGTAATTAAGATATATGAAGGATCATTATTAACCGATGAAATAATTGTAGAACCTGAAGTTGAGAATGGTTTTGTGGTTCCTGATATAAAGAATGATATTATAAAAATTGCAATTTTTGAAAGACATACAGGGACTAATTTTTCAATTGGATTTGTCAAAGGTTTTGGAATAAAACGTGGAGCTGTTGGAACGAGTGTGGGACATGATTCACATAATATAGGAATTATTGGTACAAATGATAAAGATATGTTTATAGCCGTAAAAGAGATAGAAAAAATGAATGGTGGTATGGTTGTTGTTGAAAATGAAAAAATTTTAGCAAGATTGCCACTTCCAATAGCTGGATTAATGACCGATAAAAATTTAGAGGCAGTTGTGGAAGAACTGGAATTTCTGGAAGAGAAAATGCGAGAACTCGGTGGAATAGATGCAACATTTATGACATTATCCTTTTTACAATTAGCCGTTATACCAACGTTGAAAATTACCAATAATGGCCTTGTTAATGTTAATAAACAGGAATATGTGGATTTATTTGTAAAATAATCATTTTTATGCGTTTTAAAAAATAGAGGATTTATAGTAAAATTATATTAAGTTTAGATTTATTTCATTTTTTTAAGGAGGGGTTTATATGAAGAAGATTTTAGTTGTTTTATTAATTGCTGTGTTATCTTTGACTTTATTTGGTAAGGTGAAGGTTGCCTTATTGATAAATGGAACATTGGGAGATAAATCATTCTTTGATTCAGCGGCAAGAGGAATGAAATGGGCTGAAGAAAAGCTGGGAGTGGAAACAAAAATTATAGAGATGGGATATAATCCTTCTGAGTGGGAACCCACACTGGAAGATATATCCGATTTAGGTGAATACGATATAATCATTGTTGGAACATGGCAGATGGTTGAATTACTACAGAGAATAGCTCCATTATATCCAGAAAATAAATATATTATTTTTGATGATGCTGTAGATTATTCTCAGGGAAATTTACAAAATGTATATTCTATTACTTATAAGCAAAATGAAGGTTCTTTCTTAGCTGGTGCTATGGCTGCATTGGTTTCAAAGTCAGATAAATTTAAATATTCTGTACCAAATAAAAAGGTTATAGGTTTTCTTGGTGGTATGGATATTCCTGTTATAAACGACTTTTTAGTTGGATATATTGAAGGTGCAAAATATATTGATCCCGATATGAAAGTGTTAATTTCTTATGTTGGAGCATGGAATGACCCTGCAAAAGGGAAAGAATTTACGTTATCTATGTATAGGCAGGGAGCAGACGTTGTATTTGCAGTTGCTGGTGAAACAGGAAATGGAGTTTTAGCTGCTGCTAAAGAAATGGATAGATGGTCAATAGGTGTTGATTCTGATATGCAATTATTATATGAAGAAAAAGATATGGATATAGTAAAACATACACTAACCTCTATGATGAAAAATGTGGATTATTCATTATTTAGAGCGATAAAATTATATTTAGAAGGAAAAATGCCATTGGGTAAAGTAGAAGCTTTAGGTTTAAAAGAAAGGGGTATAGGATTAGCTGATAATAAATATTTCAGGGAAGTTATGAAATCTGACCCATGGGTATTGGTAAAATTAAGAGAAATTGAACTGGCGATTATTAGAGGGGATATCATAGTTCCAACTGCATATGGAATGAGCAATGAAGAGTTAAATAAAATTAGAAATTCTGTAAGACCATAATAACAAAAGAAAAATATAATATAAACAGATGGGGGCTGATAAGCCCCTATTTTATTAAAAGTAAATATTTTTTTAGATTATATTGGTATAAAATTTAATTATTAATTCTTATTAAGAAAGGTGAGAGGTATGAGTGAATATGTACTTGAGATGAGAAATATATGGAAAGTATATTCAAACGGTGTTACAGCAAATAAAGGGGTTAATTTAAGAGTAAAAAAAGGCGAGATTCATGCTTTGCTTGGAGAAAATGGTGCTGGTAAAAGTACATTGATGAAAATTTTATTTGGTTTTGAAAAACCAACTGAGGGAGAAATTTATTATAATGGTGAATTGGTGCATATTAATTCGCCAGACAAAGCTATAGAATTGAAAATAGGAATGGTTCATCAGCATTTTATGCTTGTTCCATCACTAACTGTTGTTGAAAATGTTGTTCTTGGAATGGAACCACGAAAAGGTTTTTCAATAGATTTAAAAAAATCTATTGAATTTGTAAAAAATGAAATGAATAAATATGGCTTACCTGTTCCATTAATGGAAAAGGTAAAAGATATAAGTGTTGGTATGAAACAAAGGGTGGAAATAATAAAAACGCTTGTAAGAGGAGCAGATTTAATAATTTTGGATGAACCAACAGCTGTTTTAACTCCACAGGAAACGGTAGAATTATTTAAAGCACTGAAAAACCTAACAAAGGCTGGAAAAACTGTTATATTTATTACGCATAAATTAAATGAAGTAAAGGAAATTGCGGATAGAATAACAGTTTTAAGAAGAGGTAAAACCATTGGCGAGGCAGAAGTAAAGGATATAACAGAAAAGGATATGTCAAGAATGATGGTGGGAAGAGACGTTGATATAAGTATAGAAAAAACACCCTCAAAACCAGGAAGAATAGTATTGGAAGCAAAAAATATAGAATACACAAGATTTGATGGAGTAAAAATGTTAAAAGGTATTAATTTGAAATTAAGGGAAGGAGAAATACTTGGAATAGCTGGTGTTGAGGGAAATGGACAAACAGAATTGGTAGATATTATTACAGGAATGGATAAACCTGAAAAAGGAGAAATATTTATTTTTGAAAAAAATATGATGAATGCAGATAATCCACATGAATTCAGGAAAGTTGGCATGAGTTTTATTCCTGCGGATAGAATGATATATGGTGTATCAAAAGAAGATACAATTGAGGAAAATTTAATTAGTGACAGATTTGAAAAAGAACCATTTTCTAAAAAAGGTGTATTAAGATATAATAAAATAACAGAATTTGCAAGAAAAATGATAGATGAATTTGATATTAGAACAGATGGGCCCAAGACAGCTGTAAAAATGCTGTCAGGTGGTAATATTCAAAAAGTTGTTGTTGCTAGAGAATTTACATCAAATTCCAAAATAATAGTTGCTGACCAACCAACAAGAGGTATAGATATAGCTGCTGCTGATTTTATAAGAAGACGTCTTGTAAAGGAAAGAGATAATAATGTAGCTGTTCTATTAATTTCTTCGGATTTAACAGAATTATTAGAAGTTTCTGATAGAATACTTGTAATATATCATGGTGAATTCGTAGCTCATTTTGAGGATGTTTCTCAAATAAATGAAAATATACTTGGTGAATATATGCTTGGAATAAAGAAAATGACAAAAGAAGAAATGGGTGATTTAATATGAAGTCGACAAAAAGATATGAAATTTATAGAACATTAATAGCTATAGCCATAGCGTTAGCGCTCGGATATATATTAATTTTAATCTCAGCTTTTCCAAAAGGAGATATGGCATTTTTTGAAAAATTAAAAACAGCTATTGAAGATGCAAATAAAGCCTTCCAGACATTTTTATTGTCACCGATACTGAAGTATAGACGTGGAAATTGGATATTTAATCTAAGAGGTTTTATTCAATGGATGAATGAAAGTGTTCCTATAATTATAACAGGGCTTGCAGTTTCGCTGGTATTTACTGCGAAACATTTTAATATTGGTGCAGAAGGACAATTGTTTCTTGGAGCAGCTATCGCTACAGGAGCAGCAATATATTTTCCGTCTATTCCAATAATCACACCTATAATTATAATTCTTATAGCTTCATTAGTAGGTGCAGGATGGTCAGCAATTCCGGGGTATTTAAAATCCAAATGGAATGCTTCTGAAGTTGTTACCTCTTTAATGCTTAATTATGTAGCTCTTTATATGGGGTTATTTATAATAAAAACATTTTTAAGAGATCCAAATGCAGGTCAGTTGGTATCGTTAAAATTTTCTGATTCGGCATCTTTATTTCTATTAAATACCAGATACAGATGGCATAGCGGAATAATAATAGCAATTGTAATGAGTATAGCTTTATGGTTTATTATGAAAAAAACAACGTGGGGATATAAGGTTAGATTGGTTGGAAACAATAAGTACTTTGCACATTATTCAGGAATAAATACACAAAAGACCTTTTTTCAGGCTCATTTATTAAGTGGAGCTATTGCTGGTACCGCTGGAATAATAGAATTATTAGGATATTATGGAAGATTCGTGTGGTTATATTCTCCAGGTTATGGTTGGGATGGAATAATTATAGCAACGCTTGCAAGGAACAATCCAATATATGTTCCATTTGCAGCATTATTCTTATCGTATATTAGAGTTGGAGCTAAAACAATGGGAAGATACACGAATATACCTCCAGAAATGGTAGCTATTTTACAAGCAACTATAATTTTATTGGTAACAGCAGAAGCATTTTTATCTCAAATGAGACAGAAAGCAATAGAGAAAGAAGCCAAAAAAAGTGAAGAAGTAATAACTGGTGGTGAGATACATGAATAGCGTATTAAGTTCAATATTATCATGGGATTTTATATCTTCTGGAATAAGAGTTACAACCCCTGTTTTATTAGCAGCTTTAGGGGCTCTTGTTGCTGAATTGGCTGGAACGCCTAATATTGCACTTGAAGGCACTATGTTGTTTTCAGCGTTTGTTGGTGTTATAATAAGTGGATTTACACAGAGCTTATGGCTTTCAGTAATAGGAGCATTGCTAACAGGTATAGTAATGTCATCCATCTTAGCCTATTTTTCCCTAAAATTAAAAACGGATATTATAATGGCTGCAATAGCTTTAAATATATTTGCAAGTGGTGGAACAATATATGCATTATATCTATTAACCGGAGATAAAGGATCATCAGCTTCTTTAAAATCATTGGTTTTGCCGAATGTTGATATACCTATAATAAAAAATATACCAATATTAGGAGATATTTTAAGCGGTCATCATATATTGACATATGTTGCTATAATTTTAGTATTTTTAATACAGTATATGTTATATAAAACTCCATTGGGTTTAAGGATTAGATCTGTTGGAGAATCTCCAGATGCCGCACGTTCTGTTGGAATATCTGTTTTCAAAACACAATATACAGCTTTAATTATTAGTGGTATGCTTGCAAGTCTTGGAGGTATATTTTTATCTATGGGATATGTCTCGTGGTTTGCCAGAGACATGACATCTGGTAGAGGTTTTATAGCGCTTGCAGCTCAGGCTTTGGGAGGAACATCGGCATATGGTGTTGCTTTGGGTTCGTTGTTATTTGGTTTCTCAGAAGCGTTATCATTTTCGTTACAATTCCTTGATATTCCATATGAGGTAACTCAATCAATGCCGTTTATAATTACGGTGGGAGCGCTTGCTTTTTATGCATGGAGTAAAACAAAAAGTAAAAGGAATAGAGAATTATAAAATGTTATCCTGATAAAGGAGGAAAATATGAAAGGGAAAATATCACTTCTGGGATTATTTACAGCATTTTTAATAGTAACATCATGGATTAAGGTACCAACGCCATTTGGGATACCGTTTACATTACAGGTATTTGGCATAATCTTAACAATATATTTTCTTAAAAAAGATGCGTGGAAGCCTGTATTGATTTATATTTTACTTGGTACTTTAGGATTGCCTGTTTTTGCTGGGTTTAGTGGGGGAATATCTGTTATATTAGGTCCAACTGGTGGATATATAATAGGTTTTCTATTGGCAACATTTATATCCAACTTTCCTTTTGAAAATATAATAATAGGTTTTCTAGCAATTTTAATAATTTATATATCAGGAATTTCAGGATTAATGATAAATTTAAATATTTCATTTGTAAAAGCTATTAAAATAGGATTTTTACCATTTATAACTTTTGATATTATAAAAGTAATACTTGCATATTATACATACAAATTAACTCAAAAATATGAAATCAATATTTTAAAACATTGATCAGGACAGTAATGTCCTGATTAATGTTAATAGTTGCTATCAGGAGGATATTATGTTTTTAGATTTTTTATATAATATAAACCTAACAAGAGATCAAAAAAATGCTGCAAATCAATTGGATAAATTTTTATATAATACCGATGATTTTTTAATAATCCAGGGTAGTGCTGGAACAGGAAAAACATTTTTAATTTCGAAATTTGCTGGATATTTAAAAAGAAAAAATAAAAATTTTATTTTCCTTGCACCCACTGGAAGAGCAGCAAACATAATATCTCAAAAATCTTCATTTAATGCAAAAACAATTCATAGTGAAATTTATGATTTTATGTATGAAAAAGTAAGCGTGGAAAATAATGAATTTAAGGTTTTTTTTGAAATTAAAAATTATCAAATAAAAGATACCATTTTTATTATTGATGAAAGCTCTATGATTTCTGATATAGATATATTTAATGAAAAATTGGTTTTTGGTAGTGGAAAATTATTATCTGACTTAATTACATATGTTTTTAGAATAGGATATAACAATAAAATTATTTTCCTTGGTGATGAAAACCAACTACCACCAATTGGTTCAAAAATATCTCCAGCATTGGACAAATATTATATTGAAAATAATTTTGATTTAAAAGGAGATAAAATATATCTTGAAGATATCATAAGACAAAAAGAAGATAGTTATATATTAAAGAATGCAAATAAACTTAAGGAAAAAATAAAAGCAAAAGATTTTCTTGAAATAAACTTTGATTATTCCGATGATTTTATTGAAAAAACTAACTTTCTTGAAACATATGATTATTTTAATCCAGTAAAAGATATAATTATCTGTTCAACGAATAAAATTGCATTGGAATATAATAAAAAAATACGAAAAAACTATGGATACAAAGAAATTTTAGAAGTAGGAGATATTCTGATTAATACTAAAAATTCAAAGTATTTTAATAAACCTATATTTAATGGGGAATTTTTTAAAGTAAAAGAGATATATAATCATATTAAAGATTTTGTATATATAAAAAATGAAAAAGCTATTCCAGTAGAATTTCATGATGTTATTCTTGAAAATATAGAAAATAAAGAAAATATAAATTGTAGAATTTTTTCAAATTCCTTATTTTCTGAAAAAACAGATATAGATGATTTATCTTATCAGGCATTATATGTTTATGCAATTAAAGAAATTAAAGAAAAATTTGATATATATTTTGAAGAAGAATTATTAGAAAAAATAAAGGGAAATAGAACATTTAATGCATTACATGTAAAATACGGATATGCCGTTACAGCTCATAAAGCACAAGGTGGAGAATGGGATAATGTATTTATTGATGCAAAATATTACGGCAATTATAAATCGAAAGAGTATTTTAAATGGTTATATACATCAATAACAAGAGCAAAAAAAATTGTATTTATTAAAAACATACCAATAAAATCAACAATATTTGAAAATGTAGAAGTAAATTATAATTTTACTATAAAAAATAATATCAAAATATCATATAATTTAATTTTTCCGGATAGCAACTTAAAAAAAGTATATAATGAATTTTTGAATATTGTATCCAGAAAAGATTTTCAGATTATAGGTAATCAGCATTTTCAATATCAGGAAATATATTTTCTTAAAAAAGATAAAGATTATCTAAAAGTTCAGCTATACTATAATAAAAATTTTGAAGTAACAAAAATCAAAGTTATGGAAAGCACATCTGTAGAAAAAACACAGGAATTTCTATCTTTATTTTCAAAAAATAGAATAAAAGCAGAAAGAAAAATTAAAGATAATAAAGATAATAATGAATGCATAAAAGCTTATGTGGATGGAAGCTATGATAATACATTAAAAAGATATGGTGCTGGGATAGTTATTATCAAGAAAGATAACAATATAAAAAAATATTATACATATGGAGAAAAATATTTAAAATATAGAAATGTTGCTGGTGAAATAATAGCAACATTATTATCATTTGAATATGCAAAAAATGAAAATATAAAATGTCTGGAAATATATTATGATTATTCAGGAATAGCAAATTGGGCTCTTGGATTATGGAAAACAAATACAGAATTAACGAAATTTTATAAAGAAAAATTTGAATATTATAAAAAATATATCGATATTAATTTTAAAAAAGTTCAGGCTCACTCTGGAGATAAATTCAATAATTTAGCAGATGAACTTGCTAAAAAAGCAGTTTTTGAAAAAAAGAAATTTATAAAATATGATATAAGCTTTTGATATTTATCATTATATTATTATCATTATAATTCCAAGACTAACAAATGATATAAAGAATACGGTATCTTTGAACGACCATTGAAATTCTTTATATCGAGTTCGTCCTTCCCAGCCATTATAACAACGAGCTTCCATTGCAATACTCAGTTCATCAGCTCTTCTTAATGCAGAAACGAGCAAAGGAATTATTATAGCAACCAAACCTTTTAACCTTCCAGATATTTTTCTCGAATCAAAATTAGCTCCTCTACTCATCTGTGCCTTAAAAATTCTTTCTGCTTCACTGGCCATAACTGGTATAAATCTTATAGCAATAGTCATAACCATAGATAATTCATGAGCAAAAGATCTTTTAACTCTAAACCAGATTAACACATCTTCCATAGCATTTGCAAGAGATGTTGGAGATGTTGTCAAAGTTAAAACCGAGGATAACATAATAGCAAAAAATAGTCTAAATGTAATAATTGAAGCATTTGCTAATCCTTTATCTGTAATTTTTATAAACCATAATTGATAAATTACATTACCATCATAGTTGAATAGTTGTACAATAAATGCAAAAAGTATAAGCATCCACATGGATTTTATTGATTTTCCGTACATTTTTAATCCAATTTTTGATAATAACATAAGCAATAAGGTATAAAAAGACATTAAAGTAACATCATAAAAACTATTTATTGTAAATGCAAATCCTGCTAAAAAAAATAATCCTATTAATTTGGCTCTTGGATCTAATGAGTGCATAATAGAATTTTTTTCAACATACCGACCTATAGCAATATTTTCTGCAAACATATTACACCACCTAATAAATAAGTTTACTATAACAATTATACTATCTATTTTTATTCATATTGAATTATTTATGTTAACATTTTCGAACGCTTACATTTTTTATAATAAAAAATGTGGAGTTTTCACTCCACATCATTAATTTTCTTTGGCTTTTAGTTCTTCTAATTTTAATTCAATTTCTTTTAGTTCGTTGTTTATTGCTTCCCATTCTTTTTCAAGATTTTCATCATGCTCGTCATGTCCCATATACTTTTTAATAGCCTCTTTTTCCCCTTCTAAAAATTTTTTTCTTTCTAATAACTTTTTTAATTCGCTCATAATACCCCCCCTTTTATATTGTGAAAAAAATCATTTAAAATATATATTCACCTTCATTTAGATTTTACCATTTATTTTCAAAAATGTCAATTAATTATATTTTTTTAAATTTTCAAACAATAATTCAATAAATTTTTCTCTATTTATATTCAGTGCCCATTTAGAGTTTGGTTCTTTTAAATGCCAGTAATCAACAACGGTCTCTCCATATGTTAATTCTCCTTTAGTTTCGACCTGTGCATAATATTCTTTAAAGTCAAATATATCTGGATTAATTAAATATGCAATAGTACATGGATCATGCAAAGGTGCGCCTTTTATTTTAAATACATCATAATATGTCTGATGAAAAAATTCCAATAAAATCCCCATTTTTGAGACTATTTCAGATGTCATTTTTTGAATCTCTTTTATTTCATCCATATATATTTTCGCTTTATGGGTTACATCAAGTGGGAATACTGTTAGATTAAAACCTGCATTAAACACTATTTGAGCAGCTTCTGGATCGGCATATATATTAAACTCAGCTCTTGGTGTAACATTTCCAAATTCTATTCCGCCACCCATAATTACTAATTCTTTTACCAGAGGCACTAAATTTGGATAATTTAAAGCAAATTTTGCTATATTTGTTAACGGACCAACTGCAACTAAAGTAATTTCATCAGGATTATTTGTTATAGTTTCGGCCATATATTCCAGATAATTTTTATTTTCTGGCATTTTGGATGGTTTTGGTAAATTGGCTCCTTCTAAACCGCTTTCACCATGTATATCTGGAGCAACAATTTGTTTTCTTAAAAGTGGTTTATCTGATCCTTTAAAAACAGGGACATTTAAATTAGCCATTTCAGTTAATATTAAGGCATTTCTTACAGTATTTTTTAAATATGAATTTCCAGCTACAGCAACTATTCCAAGTAACTCTATTTCTTCTGCAATACCTGCTAATAAAATAGCTACAGCATCATCATGTCCAGGATCACAATCAAGTATTATCTTTTTTTTCATACGATTCCCCCCTTTTTTTGACATAATATTATATATGTTTTATTTTGCACTTTTAAAATTATTAATTATATAATTTTCAGTGGTTTGTATTAAAAAGATATCTCTTTTGTTAGGTTGTGGATATTCAGAAACTCCTGAAATAAAAATTTTATCATCTTTTATTGTTAAATCTGTAAATATTGTGTCCTGAGAATTTATCTGAAAAGTTTTGGCCCATTTTAAATTACCAGATAGGTCAAATTTTAATATTATACCCTTTCTTTTTAAGGTGTTTTTTTCTCTATACCATCCAATTGAATAAAAATAACTACCGTTTATTTTTGAAGTTATTAAATTGACATCATTTGTAAAAGGTATTTTCTTTTCATAAATTTTGAATCCATTTCCATCAATTTTGGTTATAAATGGTTGTAAAGTATCCTGAAAAGATGTTCCAATAATAATATATTCGTTTTTAGATACCAAAATTAGATCAGAAGCCATATCGTTTTTAGGTGTTCCACTTGTCAAATCCCATATTTTTTTTCCTAATTCATTTGTTTTTATTATATAATAGTCATATCCGCCATCACCAAAGGAGTTGGTACTTGATAGTAAAAGAAATGAATATTTATCTATTCTTTTTAATTTACCTCCGAATTCAAATTCATCTCCTCCAAAGTCCCTTGTCCAAATTCTAAATCCTTTTTTGTTAAATTTTGAAAATTGTATATTTGTAACCATATTATCAGTTCCAACGGTTCCAAGTGTATATATATATCCATTATCAAAATACAAATCGTTAATGGAATCTCTTTTTGAGCTACCAGTTACTACATCCCAGTTTATGTTTCCCTCTGGCGAAATAGAATATAATAGCATGTCACCCCTCAAATCCTTTTCAGATGAGAATCCACCAATTATAATATTATTATCATTTGTTAAATCTATAGCTGTAGCATATTTATCATGGCTGTTTCCAAAATTCCAGGCACGCAAATTTGAAAAATTTGTCATGATAGTACCATATAATAACTCTAAAACTTTATTTGAATTTATAGTATAACCTGTAAAATATATTATATTATCTTTTAACTTAAATCTTGAAATCATCTGATTTTCAGGTAATTTTATTCGTTTTATCACGAAATTAAGTGAGTCGGTTGAAAATGAGGACCAATCAGAAGTTTTTATTTGTTTTTTATCTTTTGCAGTAACTCTCCATATATATTTAGTATTCGGCTCTAAGGATATAACTAATTCATTATGTTTTATATTGCTTATCTTTTTGTTTTTTAACAAACCACTGCTTATTTCTTTTAACTGAATTTCAAATGTAACTGTTGTACTTTCATATTCTGGTAATGTCCATTTTAAAGAAACGGTAAAATCCTGTATTTTTTCATTAAATTGTGGATTTATTATTACAGGGGTTGGTAATGCAGATGGTATATTATTATTAAAATTATCTTTTATAATCTTAAAAGATATAAATTTATTTTCTTTTTTTCCCATTTGTTGAATATCTCTATCAAAAATTTCTACTATTTTATTTCCAGTTTCATCAATTATTGTAAAAATAAAGGAATTATGGTTTGTTACTACAATATCCATAATTTTCATATTTTTAAAAAACTTTTTCCATATTATATTTCCATTTAAGTCAGTGGAATATAATATATCGTTTCCAAAAACTATTAATCCGTTTTTTGTCAATAATATATGGTTGGGATTATCTATATTCAACACGGTTTTTTTATCTAAAATTTTAATATCCTGAATAATAACCTCAGTATTTTTTATTATATAAATTTTCCCATTATGGAGGAAGGCGTTTCTAAAATTTTCAGAAATCTTTATCATTTGATTATTATAGGAAAACAGGTATAAAATATTACTTATTCTTAATAACATGTTGTATTCGTTTAAATCAAGAATATCAGCAGATAATTTAAAATCTTTTAAAATTTTTCCAGAATAGTTTATTATTAAAATTCTGTTTGTTGTATTTATGACTATTGCATTTTTAAAAGGATATATATTTTTGATTTTTTCGTCAAAATTCAAATTGATTACCTTTTCAAAATTTTTATAAATATCAAGCAGATTTTTTGAATAAAGAAGAATATAATTATTTATAGTTTTTATTTTTTCATAGTTTTGAGAAATTTCTATGGATTTTTCATATAAACCTTCTTTTATACTATACAATTTTATCTTATTCTTTGATAATAAATATATATATTTATTATCTATCGATATGTCAAGATATTCATCATTAATTGTATAGATCAATTTTTTATCATCATTATAAGCTTCGATAACATTTGTGTATAAATTAAAAAGTGTATTATTAAAATATAAAAGCTTTTCGCTTTTTTCTATTAGCGATATCCAGATTTGTTCACCATTATTGAAATTGCGCGTTTTAAATGACCAGATAGGACTTTCATATGTATTATTTCCATCTTTTGCCACAATTTTCCAATAATATATAGTAGCTGGTTTTAAAATTTTTACAAGATATATATTTGTTGGGAGGTTAGAAACATATAAGCGGGGAGTTTTTGTCTCCCCTAAATATATATCATATATTAATTTTTTATCATTTGTTTTGTTATTTATTTGCCATTTTAGTATAAGGCTGGTTGGTGATACATTTTTTTGATTGTTTTCCGGATAAATAGGTATCAAGTTCGCATTAGAAAATGATATGGAAATTATAAAAAGGAAAAGAGTGATATTAATAATCTTTTTAATGGTATCACCACGCATTCACTATTTTAAATGATTTAGTTGTTGAATTTGAATCTGACAATATTATTTTAAAACCTCTTGAAACAATATTTCCTGTTCTATCTTCCGCTTGAATCACAATAGTTGCACCTGTAGATGGCAATACTATCCTATCATTTTTTATATAAGCCTTTTTTATATATGAATGATTTTTAAATTCATCTATAGTTAATTTAGTTGAATCAATTGAATCTATATAAAAATCACTTTCAACAGTTTTGTCTTCGTTATCAACAAAAAGTTTAATATCCTTAATTTCAACATCATCTGTAATTTTAGCAATTACAGTTAAATTCGTTGAAGCTGTAGAATATTTGTTTGGTTCAATAAGCATTATTTCTGGGGGTAATCCTCCAATTTTTATGCTTTTTTCATAGGTAGCAGTGTTTGATGCTCTATCTGTTACTGATATGTATAAATCTAAAGTGTCGCCAATTATGTAGTCTCGAGCGTTAAAGTCATCTGTTGTTATAGTAGAATCTTTATCATGTAATCCATCAATTATAGACTGATTAGATTTTTTAAAATACAATAAATTATCATTATTTGATATACTTAAAGAATAATCAGCAATATCAGCGTAATTTTCAACATCAATATCTTTTATATATGCTACAATATTGAACGTCCCTTCAACAGTATCGTATACATTTTCAGATGGTATTAATTTTATTTCTGGTAATCTTCCAACCTTTAGAGTTTTTTTAAGCAAAGTTTTATTACCAATATTATCTTCTGCAGTTATTATAATATTAAGAGTTTTACCATCTGGAATATTATCAATTTCATATGGATTTAAAGAGCTTACTTCTATTTCATTTTCACCAATTCTATCAAATTTTAGGGCGCTTATTACCTGGTTATCAATGGAAATTTCCCAATTTTTCAGATAAATATCATCTGAAATCCTGAATTTCAGATTGAAACTACTGTCTATGAAATCTGATGTTGGTTCTAATAATTGAATAACCGGTTTTTTATCTTCTTTTAATGTACATCCTGCAAGAAATAAAAGAAAAATAATTGCTATTAGAAATTTTTTCATAATATATCCTCCCCACATAGACTATTATTCAACATATTAATTTTATTTTAAAAATGTTATTAATCCATCAAGTTTTGCAGCCCATAAAAGCAATGTTTTAACCTTTATATCTTCAAAATGTACATTTTCAATTTCAGCTATAGAAGGTTTTATATGCATATAAGATAAAATTATTTTTATAATATCTTCATATGAGTTTAAATAATACTCTGCTAAAGTATCAAAGTCTATGAGGTTTAATTCATAATCAGAAATGAACCGAGCTAGTTCAAAGTGCAAATCTTTCATTTCTTCTATTATGTCATTAACAAAAACATCTAAACTGCTGAAATTACCAAATGCTCTATCCTGATAAAATCTTAATAAAAAGCGTGAAATCAATATTCCTTTTCCATCTTTCCATATATATTTTGTTAAAAGTGTTGATATTCTTTCGGAAAGTCCATAATCTATACCACTTAATAAATAGGCATTTAATAATAATTCAATACCATCAATATCCTCATTTGGATCCTCTTTTATAAGATTCATTATCTCTATATTATTTTTCTTTAAATTTCTGTATAATCCTAATTTATCAATTTCACCATATTCATCAAAAGAATTTATCAAAGATTCCACATAATTTTTATCAGCAATATTTTCTAAATAATCAAGATAAGAATCAATATTATCTATTATTAAAGGCATATTTCCATACATTCCATAATTATTTAATTCAATAGATATCTTTTTTGCAATGTCTATTTCATCATTGGATAAAAGTGAAAACATATAAAATGTTTTTGCAGATATTTCAAATTCTGTATTTTTTAACATTTCATAATATTTTTTGGTACTTTCAATATCTCCAATAATAGCAGATAATTTTACCAATAATAATAGAATTAGATTTTTATTCTCTTCTTTAGCGATTTCTAAAGCTTTTTTCGCTGTTTCATACGCCTTTATATATTCACCAATATTTCTATAAGATATAGATAATTCATGAAGTATAAAATCTTCTTCATAAATATCTGCAGCCTTTTCTAATTTTTTGGTTGCTTCTATATGTCTTCCGAGTTTTGCATATGTATAAGCTAGGTTATATAGCAATTCATAATTTTCGGGGTCTTTTTTCAAGCCTTTTTCCTGTATTTTCATAGCATCTTCAAATCTTTGTAGTTGATTAAATAATATTCCTAATCTTACATAAGCAGCGGAAAATTCAGGATCTTTTTTTAATATAGTATTAAGTTCCTCTATTGCTTCAGAAAACAATCCATTCTCAATATATATATCAGCAATTTTTAAACGAGGAATAATGAATTCTGGATTTAATTCTAAAGTATTTTTATAAGCTTCAAGAGCTTCTTCATAAATTTTTCTTTCAAACATTAAATTTCCCAATTCAAAATGACCGAGATAAAAATTTGGATTTTTTACTATAGATTCTTTTAATTCCAATTCTGCTAACTCATCTTGTCCGCTTTTTTTTAGCAAAAGCGATCTATAGAAATTAAATCTATAATCTTCTCCAGCAATTTTTTTTGCTTTATTTAAATATAAGTTTGCATTTTCAAAATCATTTTTGTTTAAAGCATCTTTAAATGCCTCATAATAAAAATATACGAGATAACTTTTATAATATTCATCTTTTGAAATTTTATATTGTGCTTCTAATCCTCTTAAAATAACGTCAAGGGGTAATTTGTTTTTATCTGCAATGTTTTTCATATCATCTACTAATATTGGCATTTTTACAGGTAAATTATATAATTTTGCATATTCAGGTTTTAAATCTAAATAGACAATAGCGTATTTTAATCCCATGATTTTTCCTCCCTTTTTTCATTGAGTTCCATAACATATGCAATTATTTTAGCAACAATAAAATACATTTCTTCAGGAATGTCTGAAGGTATATCAAGGCTATACAATTCATTTACAGTTTTTGTATTTTTCAAGATAGGTATATTATTTTCTTTGGCAATTTCAATGATTTTATCAGCGATTTTTCCTATACCTTTGGCAATTACAGTTGGGACCTCATCTTTAAATTCTTCATATTTTATAGCTACTACTTTCTTATCCATATAATCCCTTCTTATTTAATTTTTCTGTATTTTCTAAAGTGTTGATTTGTAAAGCATTAATTTTAATTCCATCTTTTTCTATTTCATTAATTAAATGATTTATATTATTTTTAAAATCATCAATATTCCTTTCTATATTAAAATTAATTGTTATGGAATTGTCTTTCTTATATATAATGCTATTTATCAAACCAAATTTATTAGAAATAAAAGAAAAAGCTATTCTTTTTATCTTTTTTTGCTGTTGTTTTTCATAATCTATTTCATCGCTAATATTAAAAAAAATAGGCATTCCAAATAATTGAAAAAATACGAAGTTCGGCTCTTGAATAGATTCAAATTGTGAGAAGTTTTTATATGCATTCAATGCTTTATGAAATATTTCATTTTTTTGTGTTTTTATATAATATGTTTTTTCATCTGTTTTTGATTTATGTGGAATCTTATTACTTTTTTCATTTTTTTTATTGTTTTCGTTTATATTTAAGAAATTTACGTCCTTTTTTTCAAATTTTATAAAATTCTCATTTTTTTTATTTTTTACAATTTGATCATTATTTTGATTTGTAATGTTTTTAAGTATATCCGTTGGTTCTTTTTCTTTGTTTATTAAAATTGTATTTTCAATCATTTTATTTATGATTTTTGCGCTGTCGTTAGGATTGGGGATCTTTAAACTTTTATTTTCTATGATACTTTTTGCGATTTCTTTTATAAAGGTTTTAATAAAATTATTAGCACTATTAATGTTTTTTTTATTGTCTGGAGTGATATTATATTTTTTTGAGAGATTATAATTCTTTGGAAAAATGTTTTTAATAAATTTTCCTAACCAAGTTATAAAATTTTTTATTTGTGGACTTTTCATGTTGCCAATTAATTTTAATTCTATATTTTCATTTAATAAAGGAAATATCAAAGAATATTCTTTTTCAGATTCTTTGATATTTTGATTTTCTATAATAAATAAAAGTTCTTTTGCCTGTGTGATATTAGTATTTTTGCTTTTTTCATCGATAACATTAATATAGTCTCCAGCTTTTATATTTTCTGGTAATTTTGGATTTTCAATAATTATTCTTTTATTTTTATCTATTTTTAATTGAATAATATCATCATCTATTGCCTCTATTAAGGCAATTAATGTTTTTATATTTTTTGTTTTTGTTAATTCTTTTATAATCCCAAAATTAAAAAATTTAATGCCATTTAGAATAAAAAATCCCTCACTTTAAAATATCATAATCTTCAGGATAATCGTATACAACTTTTCCATATTTTCCATCTGATAATTCTTTTAAAAAAGTACTCATAGCTCTTTCAATATCATAAGTATTACCAGTAGCAATAAAATTTCTTCTTTTAGCGAATAATTCAAGAAATTTTATATGATCTTCAGGAATACTATCTGATTTTAAAGCTTTTTTAATTATATCTGGATATTTTTCTTTAAAAAAGTTGAAACCATATTCTATTGCAAATTCTTTTTCATCTTCTTCTGGTTTAATTGAACCTATTAGTATAAGTTTATATAATATTTTTTTATTGTATATTTCACTATATAAAATACCTGGTGTATCGAGTAACATAAATTGATTGTTAACACTTATCCATTGAAGGCCTCTTGTAATTCCTGGGGTATTGCCCACCCTTAAAGCTTTTTTCCCTTTTATACTATTAATTAAGGTTGATTTTCCAACATTTGGTATACCAGCAACCATTACCCTCAATTCGCTAAACTTTTTTGGAAACGATTTATAAACTATTTTTGTTAAAAAACTTCTTACACTTACTTTTTTTAAAGCTGTTTTTAAAACTTTATATCCTTTATCTCTATAATATTTTTCCCAGAATTTTAGCTTGCTTTCATCAGCAATGTCAATTTTGTTAAAAAGAATAATTCTTTCTTTATTTTTAAACAGGTCATCATATTCATAAGCTCTACTTGCATAAGGAGCTCTTGCATCAACTAATTCCAGTATTCCCTGAACAGTTTTTAAATATGTTTTAATTTTTCCTTTTGCTTTTTTTATATGGCCAGGATACCACATTTTTTCACCTTCTTATCTCTGTGTTTGATTTGTTTTTATAAAATAAAATATCTTACTTCTATTTACGCTTATATTTTTTAAGTATAAAAAAATCTAAGGGAAAAAGGATTTATAATATTATATAATAAATATTTATTCCGATTACCCGCTGTAAGAGAGCGATAGTTCTAAGGTTTTTTTATTAAAATCCTATTTTTTAATCCAATAACCCACCGTAGGTGTGTTAAGGGTAATATTCGAGTCTTCGTCTCATTTTAGACTTTTTAGAGAATACAACCTATGAGTTTATAGAAAAGAGAAATAACAAAAAATCCGGGAACTTCCCGGATTAATACTGGTGCCCCCAGGAGGAATCGAACCTCCATTTGCGGATTAGGAATCCGCCGTTCTATCCGTTGAACTATGAGGGCGAGATTGATTTTTTTAGGACTATAAGTATTTTAACAAAAAAAATGAGTAAAATCAATAAAGAAAATATAAAGATAAAATTAAAAAGAAGAAGCATAAAAGCAAATAGCCTGTCCAAAAAGTCTAAAGGACAAAAAATTAGAAATCTTTTTTAAAGGTAAATTATGAAGAATATTAAAAAGAACAATAAAATTGAATAAAACAACAGTAATACCAGCAAAAGTCAAATAATTTCTATTTCTAACATACCAAACATATTCAGTACCAAAAGACATATCCATAATACCATAAACTCTTTCAATCTCCCAACGTAATTTATAATCGTTCTTAAAAGCAATTCTAAAAGATTTCATAACATATCTATTATAAGATTCATAATATCTAGTATTTCTTTTATTTAAATCAATAACTGGTATAGAATTAGAAGACATAATCTTTGAAAAAATATCATAAGAATCATAAGCAGCATTGAAATATTATGAAATAATATTTCAAAAAGTTTTATAATAATAATTTATATGTTATATCACCAAAATTTTGCGAAGCAATGCAAAGTAAAATCAAGAACAAAATCATTTTTAGCATCTAATGATAAATAAAACTTTTTACCGAATTCTTTACCTTTTAAAATATTATGAAATAATATTTTATTTATAATATAATTATAATATGATTTATTTTCAATAACCTCGCGAAGCGATGTTATTTGTAAAACCAAATTCTTCTTTATTGAAAGTCGCTTTAGCAATACCTAATCTGGAATCTTTACATGGCTTAATTACATTAGCATCTATAGTTGCATGTGTCTTAGATAATTGAAATTTACTATATATCCAATTAATCAAATCATTATTTATTTTTCTAAAATCTAATCTATTTGCTCTATATGATATTGTTTGAAAGAGCTTCATTTATTCCTATCAAGTTTAAAAATTCTGGATGTTCATGAAATAATTCCTGAACTTTTCTATACGATTTTTTAGCCATTTTTAACAACATTAGAATTTTAAGAATAGCTTTATCTGAAAATTCCTTTTTTCTACCAAATGAGTATTTTGGTTCTTTAAAAAATATATCTATAATATTGAAAATAAATAAAATTTCTTTTTTTTACAAAAGACGTATTGATTTCTATCTTTTTTTGTGCTAACATTGAATTGGGCACTCCTTTCTTTTGTTTTTTGGCTCAATTCAATGTTTCTATATTGAATCAAGGAGTGCCTTTTTTATTTCTTACTAATTGGACACCCTATTTCTAATTCTTAATCCCTTTTTTGTACATTTTTATTTTCCCTTTTTTAACATTCTTGTAGTTGTTTTTACACCAATATAAACTCCTTTCATTTGTAAGTACTACCCCTATTTCTTTTGATAATTTTTTCCATTTTGTCTTAACATCATAATTAAGAACTTTTATTTCTCCTTCATCCGGTAATAATAATCCTAATTCCTTTAAAACAATTTTTAAACAAAAGAGGTATTGATATTCTGGTATTACACCCATATTCTCTCAAGAATTTCATGAGAGCATTTAGCCATTCAAAAACTGATAAGATCGATGCTAAAAACATTGCTAAAGCCGTATATTTATTAAGCGACTATGTAATTAAATCATCTGAACCTGAGGATTTAGTTTTAGAGTTAAGAAATTTGTTTAGAGCAAGAAAATTAATTGTTAAAACTTTTACCGCTTTACAGGTGCGATTAAAAAAGCATATGCTTTTTTAAAAAATTATATCTTTTTAAAATTAAAGAATATTAAATCCTTCTGCTTGCGCAGCATGATTTAATATATGCCTGAATTATTAAAGCATTTCTCAGATATGAAATCTCCCATTTTACTAAAATTATTATCAAGATATCCTATAATCTACTAATATTCAAATTTATAATTTTAAAATTAACTTATATAAAAATTATAATTTTTCTAAACAATTGCAGCGATAATGTTTGCTGTAATAGTGGGGTAATTTTAAAAATTCTCTAAAATATTTCTTAACATATTTTTAACTTTAACTTTAACTTTAACTTTAACTTCTTGATCTTTTAGAGAATACACCCTAGTATAATTACTAATACTGTAATTTGATTAATGACTGGAAAAATAGACCTTTGGAAGAAGTATATGCTATCGTATATTTGGACACTTCATTTTATTCAGTAAAGGAAGATGGGTATTGTAAAGAAAAAAGTTATATATAACGTTATTGGTATTAATCTTGATGGTTATAAGGATATTTTAATTGCTTCTGTAGATGGATTAACAGGTTTTGTTGATGCAATTCATGCCGCATTTCCAAAAACTGAAGTTCAAATGTGTATTGTACATCAATTGAGAAATACTTTTAAATATGTCCCTCATAAATATAGAAAAGAAATCACTAAGGATTTGAAACCTATATACCAGGCTCCAAATCTTGAAGCAGCTGAGGCTGCACTTGTAGAATTTGAAAAAATGGGGCAAAACTCACCCCATAGCAGCACAAATATAGAAAAACAATTGGGAACTTGCTTACTTTAAATATTCAAAACCTATTAGGAAGCTGATATATACAACCAATCTAATAGAAAACGTACATTGCCAATTTGGATAGTTCCTTCATTTTAACAAATATACAGATTTCATCCAATCAATTTTTAATCCCTTCCATGTCCTCACAATATAAAATGTAATCTCTGCATTTTCCGGATATTTAATTTTTTTAAGTTCTTCTTTCTTTATTTCTTTATTTATTATATTACCTTTAGAATCTAAATCATAAGATACTAATATTTCATTTAAAAGATGTACAATATATCCCCTCTTAACTTTTT
>NZ_AZAX01000010.1:0-27706 GCF_001021175.1 Marinitoga sp. 1155
TTTTATCAAAAAAAAAAAAAAGTAAACAAAATCGTGGTAAATTTGCTGTTAATTTTATATTTCTAAAATTAATAATAATTACTCAATTAATATATCACCTGATATATTAATATAGTTAATTTTTTGTTTTATATAGTTTGATAAATATCACCTGCATAAAGCTAGAGATTGATAGACCTTTTATCTTAAAGATAATTATGGGGACAAAAATTATAATAAGCCATTTCAGAATAAGTTTATATCGTGTATAAAAATAATAATATCGGGATAAAATCCTGGTGGTTGCTTAAATGAAATATTATTTATTAATTAGGAAGCATTGCTTCCTCTTTTATTTTTTTAATATCATAATTTCATCATTTAAAATGTATAAATTTAAAAAAAATATGGTATAGTTATGTAAAGGAAATATTGGGAGGTCTTTCAATGAAAATTTCAGATTTTTTACTTTCCAAAATAGGATTTATCCCTTTTTCTCTTCAAGGCGATATTGAAATAAATGACTTTCTTCTTTTAAAAATTTCTACACCTTTAAACGAAACAGATGAAAAAAAAATAAAAACTTTTTTTTCGAGATTGATGAAAATGCCTGTAAAAATAATGTTTAATTCCAAAAATACTCTGGATTATATTTTGGAGAATTGGATAGATTTAATAATTGGTAATGAAGAAGAAAATTATCTAAGATTCTTTTTACCTGATATTGAAAATAATACATTAATTTTTAGAATTTCAAATAAATTTGCACTTGAAAGAATGAAGAAAAATAAAATCGTCATTGATAATATTTTAAAACGAAGCCTTGGATATCTGCCAGATTATGAGTTTGTTTATGACGATTCCATAAACATAAATTATGAAAATTTTTCGAATTCCAAAAGTAATGATTCACAAATTATTGATAATTCTGATTCTAATGATTTAAATATTGAAACTTTAAATACTATCAATTCAAATATAGATTCTTTTCAAAATACTAATTTCAATCACAAAGAAAACGAAACTAAAAGTGACGATATTGTAATAGGAAAAGGTTTTAAAAGAGTCTCTATTCCTCTTGATAGATTGAATGATATTATGTATCAAACCTCACAAGTAGTTGTTGAAGGGAGAATATTTCATAAAGAATTTAATGATAGAGCTATTATACTAACTATGTATATAACTGATGAAAAAGATTCTATAACTATTAAAGTTTTTAAAAATAATGCTGAAAAAGTAAATAATACCCTTAAAGAAAATGATTATATTAAAGTGGAAGGTAAAATTACGTATGATGAGTATCAAAAAGAATATGTTATAATACCAGAAAATATATTAAAAATCCCTCCAAAAGAACGCATCGATAACGAAAAAGAAAAAAGAGTTGAACTCCATGCTCATTCTAAATTTAGCGCTTTAGATTCTGTTCTCGATGTGGAAGAATTAGTAAAAACCGCTGCAAAGTGGGGGCATAAAGCAGTTGCTATAACAGATCACGAAGTGGTTCAATCAATACCAACCTTTTATAATATTGCAAAAAAAAATAATATAAAGCCTATATATGGATGTGAAATTAACCTCGTTAATAATATGGCATCAATTATAAACAATTTTTCAGAAGAGCTATCTTTTGATTCAAATTTCACAGTTTTTGATTTTGAAACTACAGGTTTTGATCCAAACACAGAAGAAATTATAGAAATTGGTGCTGTAAAAATTATAAACGGAGAAATTTCAGATATTTATCATAAATTAATTAAACCATCAAAAAATGTCCCACAAAAAATTCAGGAAATTACCGGAATAACCAATAAAATGTTAGAAGATGCTCCATCTATAGAAACCGTTTTGCCAGAATTCATGAATTTTATATCAAATACTATTCTGGTAGCTCACAATGCTAACTTTGATTATAGATTTTTAAGGCGTTGGGTTAAAGAAGTTATGAATATTGATATAAAAATGCCTTACATAGATACATTAGCTATGGCAAGAGCTTTACTTAATCTAAAAGGCGGGCATTCTCTTGATAAAGTTGTTAAGGCATTGGGACTTGGAAATTTTGATCATCATAGAGCTCATGAAGATGCCAAAGTTACTGCATATGCTTTCTTAAAGTTACTTGAAAAAGCTAAAGGCAGAGGGGTTAAAAATTTAAATGAATTGATAAATCTTGAAAAGATGATAGATTTTAAAAAATTAAGAAAATATCACACTACAATATTGGTAAAAAATAAAACAGGGTTGAAAAATCTTTATAAATTGGTGTCTAAAGCTCATACGGAATATTTTTATAGAGATACTACTGTATTGCTTACTGAATTATTAGCAAATAGAGAGGGGCTATTAATAGGTAGTGGTTGCTCAAAAAATATTATATTTGAAGAATTTTCAAGAGGAGCTTCTATTGAAGAAATTAATGCATTAATCAGTTTATTCGACTATATAGAAATTCAACCTTTAGATAGTATAGAGCATCCAAAGGTGGATATTAAAAAAATAAAAGAATTCTATAAATTATTATATAAATCAGCTAAAAATTATAATATTCCTGTTGTTATGACAGGCAATGCCCATTATCTTAATAAGGAAGATAAAAAAGCACGCGATGCTCTAATTATAGGTTCTGCCACAAAAGGACAAAAAAAGACAGTATATCCATCTAATAAGTATTTTAGAACTACTAAAGAAATGCTTGATGCAGCTTATGAAATATTTGAAGATATGAATATAGCTCATGAAATTGTTATTAAAAATACGAATAATATTGCAGATTTAATAGAGGAAATTCAGCCTTTAGAAGGGAAATTACATCCACCGATAATAGATGGAGCTGATCAACAGGTTAAAGAATTAACCTGGAAAACTGCTAAAGAAATCTATGGAGATCCTTTGCCAGAAATTGTAAAAGCAAGGATAGAAAGAGAATTAAATTCAATAATTAATCACGGTTATGCTGTATTATATTTAATGGCTCAAAAAATTGTAAAAAAATCAAATGATGACGGATACCTTGTTGGTTCAAGAGGTTCTGTTGGTTCTTCATTAGTTGCAACCATGATGGGAATTACAGAGGTAAATCCTCTTCCTCCACATTATATCTGTTCAGAATGCCAGTATAGTGAATTTATTACAGACGGTTCATATGATTCAGGATATGATTTGCCGGACAAGAAATGTCCTAAATGTGGTAAAGAAATGAAAAAAAACGGTCAGGATATTCCTTTTGAAACATTTATGGGTTTTGAAGGAGATAAGGTTCCAGACATAGACTTAAACTTTTCAGGTGAATATCAATCAAGAGCTCATAAATTTATAGAAGAACTATTTGGTTCAGACCATGTATTTAGAGCAGGTACAATATCGACAGTTGCAGAAAAAACCGCATATGGCTACGTAAAAAAATACGCAGAAGAATATGCCGGAGATTTGAAAAATGCAGAAATTATAAGATTGGCTAAGAAAATAGAAGGCTCTCGTAGAACAACTGGGCAACATCCTGGTGGTTTGATGATTGTTCCAAAAAACATGGATGTTTATGATTTTACTCCTGTTCAATTCCCTGCAAATGATAGAAAGGCTAACACAATGACAACACATTTTGATTACCATGTTATTCATGATGACCTGGTAAAATTAGATGCATTAGGACATGATGACCCCACATTTTTGAAAATGTTAAGTGATTTAACTGGTATAGAATATAAAAATATAAAGATGGATGATAAGGAAACAATGTCTATATTTTCATCATCCAAAGCTCTTGGAGTAGATCTAAGTTCAGAATTAAGAACTACAGTTGGAACATTGGGAATTCCTGAATTTGGCACTCAATTTGTTAGAGGCATGTTAGAAGAAACAAAACCAAAAACCTTCGCTGCACTGGTTAGGATTTCCGGTTTATCCCACGGAACGGATGTCTGGTTAAATAATGCCAGAGATTTAATAGTTGCGAAACAGGCAACTGTTGATGAGGTTATCGCATGTCGTGATGATATTATGAATTATTTAATCCAGAAAGGTCTTGAAAAAAAACATTCATTTTTTATAATGGAAAAGGTTAGAAAAGGCAAAGGTCTGGCTCCAGAAGATGAAGAGGAAATGAAAAAAAATAAGGTGCCTGAATGGTTTATAAATTCATGTAAAAAAATAAAATATCTATTTCCAAAAGCTCATGCTGCTGCCTATGTAAGTATGGCATTTAGAATAGCATATTTTAAAGTTCATTATCCACTTGCATTTTATGCAACTTATTTTTCTGTAAAAGGTGATGAATTTAATACAGAAATTATATTAAAAGGGAAAAATGCTATTAGATCAAAGATTTTTGATTTAAAATCAAGATCCCTTGATGTAAAAGAAAAAAATGAACTGACTGTACTTGAATTAGCCTATGAAATGATTTTAAGAGGATTTGGTTTTTTAGCTCCAGATATATATAAATCAGATGCAAAAAAATTCATAATTGAAGAAAAGAAATTGAGAATACCATTTATAAAAGTTCCAAATCTTGGCGAAAAAGCTGCTGTTAGTATTGTAAAAGCACGAAAAGAAAAAAGTTTTTTATCTGTTGAAGATTTATTGAAAAGGACAGGAATAAACAAAACTACAATAGAAACTTTTAGAAAATTGGGTATGTTAAAAGGATTACCAGAAAGAAATCAGGTTAATTTATTTGAAGGATTAATGTGAGGTGATTGAATGCCTTATAGCATTTTGGTGGTTGACGATTCGAGATTTGATAGAATAGTTATTAAAAGTATGATTGAAGAACTGGGGCATATAATTATAGGAGAAGCTGAAAATGGCAAAGAAGCTATAAATAAATATTTTAAATTATATCCAGATATAGTATTAATGAATCTTCTTATGCCTGTGATGGACGGTATAGAAGCAATGAAATTTATTTTAGAGAATGACCCTCAGGCAAATATTATAGTGACCTCTTCATCTTCAGAAAAAGAATATGTAAAAAAAGCCATAATAAATGGCGCAAAAGATTTTCTGGCTATTCCTATACAAAAAGAAAAATTAAAAGAAATTCTGGAGAAAATTTAACCCCAACGCTATTTCAGCAGTTGGGGTTTTTTTACTATACCTTTAATATACTCTGTGGTTTTAAACTTTTATCTATTCTTTTTATCAGACCAGTTAAAACCTTTCCAGGACCAACTTCATATATTTTTTCAACGCCTAATTCCTTCATTTTTTTTATACTATCAACCCATTTTACCGCTCCAGTAATCTGATTTATAATATTTTCTTTTATTTTGATTGGGTCATTTTCTATATTAGCTGTATAATTTTGTATAAGTTTATATTTTGGTGAATTAAAGTTTATATTTTCAAGTTCTTTTTTCATGTTTTCTTTAGCATCTTCAATTAATTTTGAATGAAATGGACCACTAACATTTAACTCAACAACTTTTTTAGCTCCATTCTCTTTCAATTGCTTTAATGCTTTTAAAACCTCTTCCTTTTCTCCGCTAATTACTACCTGTTCTGGAGAATTATGATTTGCTATATTTACATTTCCAAAATTTGTTAAAACCTTTTCAATTTTTTCAATATCAAGCCCTATCACTGCACCCATTGTTCCTTTGCCTGGAGGACATGCTTCGCTCATATATTTTCCTCTTAATCTTACCAATTTTATTCCTTCTTCAAATGAAATAACTTCAGATGCTACCAATGCCGTCCATTCACCAAGTGAATGACCAGCTAAAATTTCAGGAACAATATTTAATTTTTCTATTGAATATAAATATATAATATATGAAATTGCTAATAAAGCTGGTTGTGCATTTTCTGTTAATGTCAACTTTTTTTCATCATCGCCATAAATTATTGATGCCAGATCAAGTTTAATCACATCTGAGGCTATATCTAAATATTTTTTATATTCTGGATATTTATCCAATATTTCCTTTCCCATTCCAAGAGTTTGAGACCCCTGACCAGGAAATACAAAGCCTATCATTTTCTTCCTCCTTTACATTTGCTAAATTTTTATCTAAAGATTTTTTCTAATTCTTTTCCAAACTCTTCCACTATTTCTTTAACACTCTTTATTTCATTGATTAATCCGGCACTTTGACCTGCCATAAAAGAACCATTTTCCAAATCACCATATAAAAACGCTTTCTTCAAGCTACCCACCATCATTTCTTCCGCCTCTTCTGGTGAAGATAATTCTAATTTTTTAACTTTTTTTGCAAATTTGTTTTTTATTACACGTGCTGGATGCCCTATTGATGCTCCTGTTACTATAGCATCTCTTATACCTGCTTTTAATATTAATTTTTTATAATTCTCATGTGCTTCACATTCGTGTGTGGCAACAAAACGCGTCCCCATTTGAATACCTTCGGCACCAAGTTCAAGAACTGCCCTCATTCCTCTAAGGTCTGCAATACCACCTGCTGCAATTACCGGTATATTCAATACATCCACCAATTTTGGTATTAATACCATTGTAGACACATCTCCAATATGCCCACCACATTCCATGCCTTCACCTATTATTGCATCTATACCTGCTTTTTCCAGCCTCTTTGCCAGATTTTCTGAAGAAACTACAGCTAAAACCTTTATATTTTTCTCTTTAAGAGGCATTATATATTTCCCTGGATTTCCTGCACCAAAAATAACAACAGGAACATTTTCTTCTTTAACTATTTCTACTAATTGTTCAGCATAGGGATTTACAAGGATAATATTAACTGCATATGGTTTATTTGTTAATCTTTTTATTTCTTTTATGGCGTTTTTTAAAATATCAGGAGTCATGCCACCGGCTCCAATTGTTCCAAGTCCCCCAGTTTCAGAAACTGCCGCCGCCAATTTTGGAGTTCCAACCCAGGCCATTCCACCTTCTAATACTGGATATTTGATTTTCAGCAATTCAGTTACTCTATTCATTGATACACCTCCAGGTAATCGCTGATGTTGTCATTCCACCACCAACTGATATTAATATATGATCTTTTAATTGTATTTTTGTATTGCCATATTTTTTAAATAAAGTTAAAGGAATGCTTGCAGCACCGGTATTACCATATTCTTCTATTATGTTTAAAAAAGTTATATCTTCAAATGTTTTTTTCACACTTTCAAGAATTCGTTTATTAGCCTGATGTGGAACTATTATTTTTTTTCCATACGTTTCTATATATTGATTTATCATTTTTTTCATATTATTAACAGCAAATTTGTATACTCTCTTCCCATCCATAACTATCTTTTTATTATCATTAATATTTAATGCATCCAAATATTGTGAATCATATATAACCCTATGATCACAAATATAACCATCATGATTTTCTAAAACCATGGCAACAGCAGCATCTGAAAAAAGTATTGCTGTATTTATATCGGTACTTTCCACAAGATCTGATAATTTTTCTGAAACTATTATTAATATTTTTCCTGCTATTTTTTCTTTAAACATTACTCCTGCTATATGTAAGGATGTTATAAATCCGACAAATCCGTTTGATATATCTATACCATAACGTAATTTCTTAATCTTTAGTTTTTCAAAAGCTTTCACATAAAATGGAATATAATGCGCTCCTGTTGATGAGACAAAAAGAATAGTATCAACATCTGTTAAATCAAGCTTTTCAGCAGCCTTCATCCCCATCTGAAATATATCTATATTTGAGATATATCGCTTTTTAATTCCTGTTCTTTTAAATATCCAATCTTCTGTAACATCAAATTTTTTCGCCAGAGTTAAATTATCCAGTATTTCTTCTGGAATATATGCGTTTATTTGAGATATATGCATTCTATCCCCTCTTTATTCCAACCATTAATTCTGCAGTTGCTACTATTTTATCTTCAACTTTTGCTACAGCTTTTAATTTATACATTCCCATTTTTTCCTGTAATATCATAACTTCATACATTAATTTATCTCCAGGTCTAACCTCTTTTTTAAATCTTGCTTTATCTATTCCAAGAAATAAAGGCACAACTTTTTCTTTCAAATCCTTCATTAACAATATCCCTGCAGTTTGCGCCAGTCCTTCGATTATTAAAACTCCAGGCATAATGGGGTATCCTGGAAAATGTCCCTGAAATTGAGGCTCATTTATTGATATATTTTTATAAGCTATAATTTTTTCTTCTGTTATTTCAATAACTTTATCTACCAATAAAAAAGGATATCTATGTGGTAATATTTCCATAATTTCATCTATTCCCACTGAGTAATCACCCCCACTGCATCTGGTCCCAAATGTGTTCCTATAACAGGATCTAATAATGAATATACAATAGTATCATCATTTATACCACGATTTCTTAATTCTTCAATTAATAATCCGCCATACTTTAAATTATTTGTATGAATAACTGCTATTTTCTTCATTCTTAACGAATCTATTCTTTCGATAGAATGATTTATAACTTCTTTTATCATTTTATTGATTCCCCGGGCATTTTTTACCGGTATTATTTCACCTTCTTCAAGAGAAAGAATGGGCTTCATATTTAGCAATCCACCCATAAGTGCTTTCGCTTTTCCTATTCTTCCTCCTTTGTATAGATAATCAATATTTGTTACACTAAAAATTGTTCTTACTGTTGTATAAAAATTTCTGGAGTATTCAATTAATTGCTCAATAGAATAATTTCCACTCTTTATTTTCTCCATCAATTCAAGTATTAAAAATCCAAGACCATAACTCGTCAATTTCGAATCTACTGTAAATATCCTTTTTTCATCAACCATGGATGCAGCAAGACTCGCAGAATTCAGGGTGCCACTTAATTTTTCTGATATTGTCAAAGTTATTAAATAGTCATATCTTTTCAACATATCTCTATAAACTTCTTCAAAATCTTTTACAGAAGGCTGCGATGTAAGTGGAACATAGGATCCAACCTTTAATTCTTCATAAAAGGTTGTTGGACATAAATCTATTGCCTTTATATGTTTTCCATCTCTCAGTATATATAACGATGCGTATCCTATATCATTTTTTTCTAAAAAATCTATTGGCAAATTACATGTATTATCTGTTACTAAACCTATTCTCATAAAACCATCTCCTTATAAACTTTTATAAACCACAGAAACGTTATGACCTCCAAATCCAAACGAATTTTTTATTGCATATTGTGTTTTAACCTCTACTGTCTCTTTTGGAATATTGAGATCTAAAAGTTCATCATTTGGATTCTGTAGATTTGGCATTCCGTGAATAAAACCTTCTTTCATTTGTAAAACAAGACCAACAAACTCAATAGCAGCAGCTCCACCAAGTGCATGTCCAAATAACGTTTTCGATCCCTGGATATAGACTTTTTTCGCATGTTCTCCAAATGCATTTCGCAATGCTCTTGTTTCAGCAATATCTCCTGCAGGAGTTGACGTTGCATGACAATTTGCTAAATCTATTCTTTCTGGCTCTATATTAGCATCTTTTAATGCTAATTTTATAGCTTTTGCTGCTCCTAGTCCCTGTTCATCCGGAGCGCTTATATGATATGCATCTCCGCTCATGCCAAATCCTTCAACATATCCATATATATTTGCGTCTCTTTTCTTAGCATGTTCTTCTGATTCCAACACTATTATTCCCGCACCTTCTCCCATAACAAAACCATCTCTATCTTTATCAAATGGTCGTGAAGCACCTTTGGGATCATCATTTCTTGTAGACAATGCTTTCATATTAGCAAAAGCCGCTATTGGCATAGGATCAATAGTAGCTTCTGTTCCACCTACAATAGCAACATCTACATATCCATGTCGTATTAACATAGTTCCAATTGCTATTGCATGCAAAGATGATGCACATGCACTTACTGTATTAAAATTTGGACCCTTTATTCCAAATTCTATAGAAACCACTCCTGATGCCATATCTGAAATCATCATTGGTATTAAAAAAGGGCTCACTACTTTAGGTCCTTTTTTTTCCATTTTTAAAAACTCTTTATATAATGTTTTAAATCCACCTATACCAGAAGCTACTATAACAGCCGCATTTTCTTTCCACTCTTCGGTTAAATTCAAACCACTATCTTCTAAAGCTTCTTTTGACGCTGCTATTGCAAATTGTAAAAATCTGTCATATCTTCTTGCTAATTTTTTATCCATATATTGTGTTGGATCAAAATCCTTTACTTCTCCCGCAATTTTTACTTTGTGTTCTGCAGTATCAAACTGGCTTATATGGTCTATTCCTATTTTCATATTTTTTAAATTTTCCTTAAATTCTTCTTTTGACTTTGCTATTGAATTAATTGTTCCTAATCCTGTAACTGCTACTTTTACCATAATTCTACCTCCCGTAATTTTTTATCATATGTAAATTTTCATCCATACTATTTATCAGCAACAATGTGCCATACGAAAAAATAGAAACAAATGTTCTATTTTAGTATGAATTTTATACTTATATAAAAAAACATATAATTAAACTGTATAAAATTTATACTATTATAATTTATTCCTGATTACCCTAAATAATGAATATACTATATTCTCCCACGAAAAGAGTGGGTAATTAGGAAAAAGACAAATTACCTAAAACCAAAAAAATAGTAATGGATTTTTCTATTATGGTGTAAATAATTTAAAAGAAATTTTGTTGTATCTTTTATCATTTAATCCAATTATGATATAATAAAAAAGAAATAAAATATCAGAAGGTGAAAAATATGGGACTATATGATCAACTATTCAAAGAAATGTTTCAAGACAAAGATATGATTATTGAATTTATCAATTTGTTTCTACCATCATTAAAAAAATTTAATATCACTCCTGATAAAATTACCATTGAAAAAACTAAATTTACCGATTTAAACTATGGAGACAAAGAATCTGATATTTTATTTAAAATTAATTATGATAATAATGATTTATATCTTTTTCTATTACTTGAACATCAATCATCAATAGATTATTTAATGCAATTCAGGATATTAGAATATATGGTTAGAATATGGAGAAATTATATAAACAGACATAAATCGAAAAACAAAGGATTTAAATTACCGCCAATAATACCAGTTGTATTCTATAATGGTAAAAGGAAATGGACAGCAGAAATTTGGTATATGGAAAAGATACAAAACTGGCAATTATTTGATATATATACGCCAAGATTTAAATATGAATTAATAGATTTATCTCAAATAGATAGAAAAAGGTTAATAGATATAAAAAATGCATTAGGATTATTATTGAGCATAGATAAAACAGATAAAAAAAATATAAAAGAAGCGTTTCAAGAGATAGAAAAAGCATTTAGAGGCTTACCAAAAAATGAAAAGAAAAAATTCACCGAATATTTGAACAAATTCTTAATGGTATTGAGTCAAAAGAATAGAATTGAAAATATAGAGATAAACATTGAAAGTGGAGAGGAGGAATTTCGAATGTTTGAAAACTTTGTAAAAGCAATAGATGAATCGTTAAAGGAAAGCTTTGAAAAAGGAATTGAGAAAGGAAAATTTGAAGGCGAAAAAACAATCGCAAAAAGTCTTTTATTTAAAAAATTTGGAGATAATATTGTTCCATATTTAAATAATCTTGATTATTTGGATATAAAAACAATTGAAGATTTAACTAACAATATCTTTGATATTACTCTTAATGAGGTCATTAAAATCCTTAAAAGCACTAAATCGTAATTAACACAACCCAATGTTATGAACAATCTTATAATGTAAGAAAATTACCAAAAATCGATAAAAATTTATAAATAAAAATAGTTTAAATCGTCTGTGTTGTTTACAGACGATTTTTTTGATTTATTCTATTACTTGTAAAAAATTTTTTATAAAAATATTTAGGCGTGATTGAATTGAAGAATGCCTATTTAATGATATTTAAAAAAGTCTAAAATGAAATGACAATTTGCGAGTTTTCGCTTGCTTTACTAATTGGACACTCTAATATGATATAATATATATAAATATAAGAATTAATAGAAGGAGAAAAAACATGAAATATAATGAAAGCATTTTTATAGAAAAAATAAAATTAAAAAAAGTTCTTTCTATTGGTGATTTAATTGATATTGAACTACCAACCCAACATATTATCGGAAATAGTAGAATTGTTTCTTTAAACTTTACTTCAAGGTACGCTCAAATATTACCTCCAATATACAAAAACTCAAAAATTAAATTATATACTGGCGAAAAATTAAACATCCGAATATATGAAAATTCATCAAATATTATCATTAAATCCAAAGTTTTAAAAAAAGAACTGGATAATGTTTTTGTATATTTACCATTAACAGGTTTTAAAATTCAAAAAAGATTATTTTATAGAATTCCTATAATTAGAGAAGGTTTATTACTCGATAATGAAAGTAATAAAAATATTCCATTTGAAACAAGAGATTTTAGTGCTGGTGGAATGCAAATAGTTTTAAAAGATTTTTTAGACAGCGATAAAGAGTATACAATAAAAAAATTGAATATTCATAAAAGCCTGATATTAGAAAATATAAATACAAGAGTTATACGATTAATTGGAGAAAATATATATGGAGAGAAAATTTATGGAATGAAATTTTTAAATATTAGCTATAATTTAGAAAAAAACATAGTTCGTTATGTAAATCTATATTCAATAAAATCAAAACATGGTATATTGGAGGATTAATAATGAACAAAAAAAATATTTTTGCTTTTTTAGAAATTACTCTGATCCTAACAATATTATTTATTTTAGATATAACCAATAAATTTTTCGGATATATTTTTGTAGACCCTAATCCATATTTTATTTTTTCAATTCTTATAGCTATTCGATATGGTATCAATTTCTCTTTATTATCTGGAAGCATCAGTACTTTTTATATCTTTTTATCAATTTTCTTTAATGCCAGAAATGACTTTTTTAAATTTGTTATTTCCTGGACTGTTTTAAAAAATCCTCTTTATATTTTTTTGTTTGGCTTTATAATCGGTTTTTTTAGAGATATTTATATTCAAAAAATAAATTATCAAAATGAACAAATAAACTTATTAAAAGAAAAAGTAAAATCATTAGAAGAAGATATACGAAAATATAAAAATATAACTGATGATCTTGAACATAAACTTGTTCTGGAAAAACAGGGAGTTTCTTTACTGGTAGAGAAATTAAAAGATATTGAATATAATAATTCAGAAGATATATTTAATGAAGCCATTGATTTAATTTCAGAATTTATCTATGCAAAAACCGTTTCTATTTATACTTTAAGTAAAAATAATTTTCTACGTATGAAGGTTAGGAAAGGTCCGCAATTTTTACCAAATTCTCTTCCAGTAGATAAATCTGTTGTAATAAGCATGGCTATGGAATTTGGAAGTGCAAATGCAAATGTTTTATATTTGACAGAAGTAGAATATAATTTTGAATATGAACCTGCTATGGCCGTTAGTGTAAAGTATGGAAAAGAAATACTTGGTTTTATTATTATAGAAATAATAGATCCGGAAAAAATAAATAAAAATACAGAAATATATCTAAAAATTCTGGCAGATTGGTTAAGCACTTTATTACTGGCTTCATCAGAATTATCTGAAAATCAAAATCCAGATTTTCTCACATCTAAAAAATTTAACAATATTTTGGAGAAAATTGAAGAAAGAAGAAAAAGGTTTGGAATTCCTTATTCTATAATAATTGTAAAATACAATAATATCAATTCAATAAATTTATTTAAAAAATTCATTCGAGATACCGATTTTCTTTTTATAGATAAAAACAAAAAAGAAATTAAAATAATTTTAACTTCGTGCTCTAAAGGTGGTTTAACAAGGGTTTTAAATAATTTTAGCCACGAAAATATTAAAGTTGTGGAGGCATATACAAAACAATGAAAAATATTTTTTTAATTATTTCGTTTTTTTCTGGAGTATGTGGGATTTTCTTATTTATTTTTAATTATTTTTATTATGGTTATGCTGCTGTTAGCATTTATACTATTATTTTGCTTTTCATTAATTATCATGAATATAAAAGTTCTTTTTCATTAAAAAATTTATTGCTAAAAACTACATTATTCTTTATAATATTCCCGTTTTATCCATTAATATTATTATTTCAAAAAAGGAATTTATCCCCTTTATATAAAGAAATAGATTTTTCAAAATATAATATTGTAAATTCAAAAAGTATTGGATTTTCTTCTGTTGATCTGGCTCCGTTTAATATTATTTTAAAATATGGCGATCCTGAACAGCGTAAATATGTTGTAAGATTGGTATATAATTCAATAAAAGATGAAAAAATAGATTTTGTAGAAGGGATAAATTTAATCAGAAATGCAATTAAAGAAGACTCTCATCCTGATGTTATATTGTATGCATCTGATGCTCTGACCAATTTAGAAAATTTTTTAATTGAAAAAATTTCTTTTTATATGAAAAATTTAAAAACTTTAAAAGATTATATTGATTATGGCAAATATGCTTTCTTTTATGCTAATTCTGGTTTTTTAGCAGGCGAACATAAACTAGAAGTTTTATGGCAAAGTTCAATTTTATTAAGAACTGCAATTGAAATATTTCCTGATAGCCCAAAATTAATTGTAATAACATTAAAAACCTTAGAATCATTAAAAGAATTCGATGCATTGGAAATATTATTAAATGAAAAGATTAACACAATTAAAGCCCAGGAAATATATGAATATGCAATAATCTATTATATAAAAAGAATGAAACAAAAAACTGTTCAAAAATTAGTTTCCGATTTTATAGACCTTGGTTTTTCAGCAAAACATGAATCCATAAAATTTTTACTGGGGGATTAAATTATATGAAAAAAAAATTTTTACACCCTTATTATTTATTATTTATATTAACTTTGCTGTTAATAGTCATAACTATTATAATAAATTATAATAGCAATTATTCTTTTGACCCTGAATATATAAAAGAACTTCCATGGAATAAAAGAACATCATATATAAAACAAAAAGAATTATTAATAAAATTGGAAGGAAAAAATAATTTTAATGATGAAGATATTATACTCATAAACCAATTAATTTCTATATCTACTGCTTTAAAAGATGATAAAACTTTAAAAATTGCTCAAAAGTATAAACTTGATTTTTTATTATATTCAATAAAAAATCTAATGAATGATAATTCTATTTATGATTATATAAATAATATTGATTTCAAAACAAAGATGCAGCTTTTTTTACTTTCAAACAACAATAATTATATATCTAATTTAATAAAAAATATGAACAAAAAGGAAAAACTACAAATGTTATTTATTTTAAAAATATTTTATCCAGAAAAATTTAATAACTTAAAAGTTTTATTCGATAAAAAAGATATTGAAGATATTGAGTCAATTATCAAATATATTAATTTAAAAGGAGAATAATATGAAGGTTGGAATAGTTTTTGAAGGAACATACCCTTATGTTACCGGTGGTGTTTCAAGTTGGGGAAATACATTAATAAAAAGCATGAAAGATGTTGAATTCTGCATAATTCATATTGGTGCTACTCCTGAAATAAGAAAACCAAAATATTTGTTTCCAGAAAATGTTATAGATTATTTTGAATATTTTTTATTTGCAAAATATGACTTTTCCAGCAAATCAGCTATAACCAAACAATTTGGTAATAAATTAAGAGAAATTTTAAAATATCCATTTGATGAAAAAGTTATGTCTGAAAATCTTTATAAACTTTTTCAGCAATATTCTAATTATGACTTTACAAGCTTGTTGAAATCTGAAACATACTGGGAAGTTATGCTTGATTTTTATAAAACATATATACCTTATGAAAATTTCACCAATTACTTCTGGACTTTGCAATCCATGCTTTTGCCATTTTTGAATTCAATGACTGTTGATTTTCCAAAATGTGATATATACCATACTATAACAACTGGATATGCTGGTATTTCTGCAATTATGAATGGTATAAAAAATAACACTCCTGTAATTTTAACCGAACATGGTATCTATCATAGAGAACGACAACTTGAGGTATTAAAAGCTGGATGGATAAAAGATGAATACAGACTTGCATGGATTAAATTATTTAATACCATTAGTTCATTGGTATATAAAGGATCAAAAAAAATTACAACATTATTTTCAAAAAATCAATTATTTGAAAAAGAATTATGTGAAGATGAATCAAAAATGTATGTAATTCCTAATGGAATAGATTTCGATAAATTTTCAAAATTAGAATACAGAAAAGAAAAAGATCCTTATATTGTTGGACTTGTTGGTCGTGTTGTGGAAATAAAAGATATAAAAACTGCTATTAAAGCAGCTAAAATGGTTAAAGAAAAAATTAAAAACTTCAAATTATTAATTATAGGGCCAACCGGCGAAGAACCAGAGTATTACAATGAATGCCTTGATATGATTAAAATTTTTAGATTAGAAGATACTATTGAATTTACCGGAAAGGTTAATGTTCTTGATTATTATCCAAAAATAAATGTTTTATTACTCTCAAGTGTTAGCGAAGGGCAACCGCTTGTTATTTTAGAAGCTTTTGCTGCAGGAATTCCTGTCGTAACTACAGATGTTGGAGCATGTTCGGAAATGATATATGGTTCCAATGAAGATATAATTGGAGAAGCTGGGATTGTTGTAAAGCCAAAAGACTTTGTAGGACTCGCAAAAGGATTAATTGAATTATATCAAAATGATGAATTTAGAATAAGTGCATCAAAACTGGCAAGAATACGCGTGAAAAAAAGATATAGATTAGAACAAATGATTAAAAATTATAAAGATTTGTATTTATCGGTGGTGAAATAAATTGGCTGGAATAGGCTTTAGATTAAATAAAATGTTTCATCAAGGTGGAGTATCAACTGATTTATTGGCTATAGCGTATTCTGTAGTTGTTTCTTCTGGGCCATGGATAATAACAACTTTAACATTGTGGATTATCTTGAGCTTTTTAAAAATATCAAACATTTATTTTAATATTTCAATTGTTTATTCTTTTGTATTTTCTATAATAATTTCAGGATTATTTATAATGTTTGAGTCAAGAAGAATTTCAGACCTTATATATTCAAAAAAATACAAAAAAATATTACCTGAAGTAATGGGGATACTGATTTTTGCTACACTTTTCGCTATTTTTATTTTATATATATTTTTTTCCTTTTATAAACATGAAGGTTGGTTTGTCCTTTCTTTTTCTTATCTTGTTGTTTCCCTATTAGCCTTATGGATAATTTCAATAGCTTCAATGTCTACAAATGCCATAAACTGGTATATTATGGGATATATTATAATGGGCTTTTTCTCAATAATATTTTCAAAATATTTTGGATCAGAAAAAAATCCTTTGGGCTATATTTTAGGTTATGCTTTCGGGGTTAATATTGGAACATTTGTACATTATATTCTGGCCTTACTGTATTTCGGGACAGATTTAAACTTAACCTCATTTGAATGGATAAAAGAAATTAAAAAATACTGGCATAATATTTTAATAGGATTTACCTATTACCTGGCATTATGGATAGACGATTTTATTATATGGCATTCAAAAGAATTTGGAGAGATGCCAATTAATGGTTTTTATTTTTCTTTTATTTATGACAGTCCAATGTTTATAGCCTATTTAACCATAATACCAACAGCAACTATGTTTATACTTGTTTTGGAAACCAGGTTCTACAAAACATATAAATTTTTTTATGACTCATTAATTGAAGGATACAATTATTATGAAATCAATATTAGAAAAGAAAACATGGAAAAAGAATTAAAATTTGATATTAATTTAACCATCAGGGTTCAGGCAATTATTACATTCATATTATTATTGCTGAATGAATTAAATATGCTACCTTTTATTTCGGAAGTCTTTAAACCAATATTAAGATTAGGTTTAATCGGAGCTATGATGAATTCTTTTTATCTCATGATTATGCTTTTACTACTATATTTCGATTTTAGAAAAGAAGCATTATACTTAAATATTTCAGTACTTTTGATAAATTTATTATTAAGTATTATTTTCTTAAATAAATTTGGTTATTATTCACTTGGAGCAAGTTATACCTTTGCTTTTACAATAGGAACATTTATCGGATATAAAATATTAATTTCAAAAATTAAAGATTTAATAAAAACAGAATATTATAGACAAAAATTAGCTGTTGAGGATGGATATTATCTTTATTATAAAGACATTAAAAATTTAATGGAGGAAAAATCATGAAAAAATCAATTATCTTAATAGCACTTTTTTTAATAACACTTTCCTTATTTGCACAAAAAGACCTTTTGTTACTTTATAAAGGGTCAGAACAATATGGAGAATTTATGTTTAAATACCATATTATTCCAATTCTGGAAAAATATAATGTAAATTATGAAATAAAAGATATAGAAAAAATGAATTATTATAGAATTGATAATAAAAAATATTTTGGAATAATAAGCTGGTATTATTCCCCTGAATTAAAAGACTCTCATTTATATTTAAGACAATTATCTACTTTTGTAGAAAATGGTGGATTTTTTTTCTTTTTTAACAATCTTGGCGTAACTTCTGATATTAGAGAAATAAATAATTTATTGAATAAAATCGGTATACACTATATGTACGGATATAAAGAATTAAAAGATTATAAAATAACATATAAAAAAGAATACTTTTTAAGTCCTCCAGCAACTTCAAACAAACAGCCTGTTGAAAAATATGTTGTTTTTGGAAATAATGTGATATTATCATATAAATATGAAAATAACTTCTATCCAATGATTATACTGTCTAAAAATGGTGGTGGCGCTATTTTTAATAGTTTTATCAATGAACATGGTGATATTATTCTGAATATAAAAAAAATAATATTAGAATTAATAAATCAAAAAGTTGGAAAAGAAAACAAAATTTTAATTATAAAAACAAAATTTGATAGTGCTGAATATTTATCTTCCCAAAAAGAGTTTAAAAAAATTTTTGCTTATGCTAAACTCAATTATGAATTCATAAATGTTGAGGATTTTTATAACTTATCTTTTATTGATTTATTACCATATAAATATATAATCTGGAATACCAATGCAGAATATATAGAAACTAACACAATAAAACGATTTATCAACAATGGCGGTTCTTTTATTTTTTCGACTAGTTTAAATAACACACCGTGGAAAAATGAAATTATTGAAGATAACACAAATATATCAAAAATAATTTTTTCAAAAAAACTTTTTCCAATTGGAAATGAAAAAAATGGCGATTCTATATTAAAAAGATATTTTAGTATAACATTCAACATAAAATTTGATAAAAACAAAAACATTTTGGCTTATTTAAGCAATGATAATAATAAAAAAATTCCTATAATATGGTATGAAAAGCATAATAATGGTTATATAGGATACATTTATCCAAGCATTATTTTAAAATCCATAAGAGGTTTAATATTACAAACAATCTTAGAGATGCAAGATGTATCTATTGCCGGATTATTAAATTCTTATATTTTTTATATAGATGATTTTCCATTACCTTCATATAATATTACAAAAAATATAGATGGCAAAAAAATTACTGATGATGAATATTATTATAATGTATGGTGGCCAACAATAAAGAAATTTTCCGAAAAGTTTAATATAAAATATACTTTTGTAACTCCTTTAAGTTACAATGGTGCAAGTACACCACCCTTTGAATTTACTGAATTTTTTATAAGCAAAAACAATAATCCATATAAAACCTTAAAAGAAATAGACAAATCTGAATTTGAACTTGGACTGCATGGATATAATCATAACTCTTTAACAAAAGAAAAATGGGATAATCCCGAAAATATAGTATTGAGCTTAGATGCAGCTAAAAACTTTTTAAGTAAAGTTTTAAACCACCCTATTGTAATAAGTAGTTATGTTGCTCCAAACAATTTAATAGATTCTTATGGTGCAAATTATTTATTAAAAGCATTACCAACTATAAAAACTATTGGAACCTCTTATGAAAGTAATGGCGAATTTTCTGAATACAAAATTACAAATAATTTTGTAGTAATAATTCCAAGATCCACTTATGGTTATTATCCATTAAATAGACTATATTTAACAACTATAAACACTCTTGCCAATTTTGGTACTTTTCAGCATTTTATACATTCAGATGATGTATTCGCAAAAGATAGAAATCCTGAAAATAAAACTTGGAATGAAATGTATCATAATCTGGAAACTTTTTATACTACAATAAAAACAAAATTCCCCTGGCTTAGAAATCAAACATCGTCAGAAGCATATCCATATTTTTTTGATTATCTAAGTCAAAATGTTAAATATTACTGGAAAGGTAAAAGTTTAGATGTAATAATTCCAGATTCTTCTTTATTTCCAAAATATTTCATGATAAAATCAAAAAAGCCTATTAGAAAAATAGATGGTGGAAAAATTATTCATTATTATAGAGAAAACAATTTATATATAATTGAAATGAATAAGAATATTATGAATGTAGCATTTCTGGATGTGAAAAAATGAAAAATAAAATTAGAAAATCAATGTTGGAAAAACGAACAAAATTAAAAATAAAATTGTATAATACCTATAATGAAATAATATTAAAAAAAATAATAAAATACCTGAAATCTATAAAATTTAATAGCATAGCTATTTATTATCCTTTCAGGAATGAGGTAAATTTATTAAAGTTAGTTGATCTTTTAAAAGATAAAGATATAGTTTTTCCAAAAATTAAAGGAAAAGATATATATTTTGTAAAGGTAACTTCAGTGAATGATTTTGAAAAAGGAAAATTTGGAATAATGGAACCCGTTGGAACATCTTACAATAAAAAAATAGATGTATATATAATTCCAGGCGTTGCTTTTGATAAAAAAATGTATAGATTGGGCTATGGCGGAGGATACTATGACAGATATTTTTCAAGAAATACAAAAACACATTTGATAGGAGTAGCCTTTGATTTTCAAATTTTAGAAAGCCTGCCTGTATATAATCATGATATAAAAATGGATATAATATTTACAGAAAATAGAGTTATAAAGGGTGATGATTTATGAAAATTGGATTAGTTCAATTTAAACCTCATCTTTTTCAGGTAAAGGAAAACGTAGAGAGAGGTATCGATCTAATTAAAAATGAAAGCGCAGATTTATTTGTATTTCCTGAACTTGCATTTACAGGTTATACTTTTAATACAAAAAATGAAGTCGAATGGGTCTCTGAAAATATGGATGGCTTTTCTATAAAAGCTTTTAAAGACTTTGCAATATCAAAAAAAACAAATGTTGTTTTTGGATTTGTTGAAAATGACAATGAAAAATTTTATAATTCATCTATACTGATAAAATCAGATGGAAGTCATAGAATATATAGAAAAACACATCTATTTTATGAAGAAAAATTGTTTTTTGAAAAAGGCAATACGGGTTTTTGGGTAGAAAATATCAATGGCGTTAAAATAGGACTTGCAATATGCTTTGATTGGTTTTTTCCAGAATCTTTCAGAACTCTGGCTTTAAAAGGAGCTCAAATAATTGCACATAGCGCTAATTTAGTTATGCCTTATTGTCAGGAAGCTAATAAAATACGATCTTTAGAAAACAGAGTTTTTATTGTAACCTCAAATAGATGGGGGGAAGAAATAAATGCTCTTAATTCAAATAAATTTACCGGAATGAGTCAAATAACAAATCCAGATGGAAAAGTAATTGTAAGATTCCCTCAAAAAGGTGACAAAGTTAAAATTGTGAATATAAATCCAGAAGAAGCTAATAATAAAAATCTGAATAAACATAATAATATTTTCTATGATAGAATACCTGAATTCTATAAATAAAAAATCTATGAGGAGAGGTGTATATGTTTTTATCAATAGGTGAAGTATTAATTGATATGATAAGTGAATTTGATTCATTAGAGAATGCAAACGTTTTCCAAAAATTTTTTGGTGGTTCTCCTGGAAATATAGCTGTAAATTTAGCCAGGCAAAATATAGAAAGTTATATATTATCCACTATAGGTAGGGACCAATTTGGTTTATTCATTAAAAATTATTTGAAAAAAAAAGGTGTAAATACATCCTTTTTATTCGAAAAGGAAGATGTAAATACCGATATAGTATTTGTAAATAAATCAAAAAAAACTCCGGAATTTAAAGCTTATCGGAGTTCTTCAATAAATCTGGAAATACCTGATATTGACTTAAGTAATTTTAAAATTATACATATATCTTCTTGGGCAATATCAGAAACAACTCAATTTGAAAAAATACTCCAGCTGGTAAAGAAAGCTAAATCAAAAAACATAATAATAGGATTTGATCCAAATTATCGTACAGTCTTATGGCATAATAAATATTCTATAATAGAAGTTTTAAAAATCTTTGGACCATACATTGATATAATAAAACCATCACTTGATGATGCTGAAAATATATTTGGAAATGCAAATATTGACAATTTTAAAAAACTGGGAATAAAAAATATAATTTTTACATTGGGTGAAAAAGGCGCTATTATTTATAATAAAAATTATAATATTTCTCTTTCATCATATAAAACTAATGTCATTGATGTTACTGGAGCTGGAGATGCTGTATGGTCTGGAATATACATAGGATTGATAAATAACTTAAATATAGTTGAATCTGTAAAATTAGGATTGGCTTTTGCTGCAGAAAAATTGAAATATACCGGTGCAATTGCACCTTTAGATAACTGGAAAAACATAAAAAATAAATATGTAAGGTGATATTATGGAAAAAACTATAATATTCATATTAATATTATTAATTGGAACTCCTTTTTTAATACCGTTATTTATAGAAAAACTTGACGTTCCATTGATATATCAATTGACTAATATAGATTTAAATAAAATTATCCTTTTTTATAATCCAAAATTTTTAATAATTGATTATTCAAAAGATGGAAGTGAAAAAAATGAGTTTAAAAAATATCAAATAGATAAACTAAAAGGAATTATAACAATAGCTTATTTAAGTATAGGAGAAGCGGAGGATTATAGATATTATTGGAAAGATGATTGGTATAATAATCCACCAGAATGGCTTGATGGTGAAAATAAAAATTGGCCTGGAAATTATAAAGTAAAATACTGGGATAAAGAATGGAAAAATATAATATTTGATTATCTTGATAAAATTATTTCTCAGGGATTTAAAGGTGTATATATCGATCTTGTCGACAGTTATGTATACTGGGCTAATAATGGCTATAACATAAAAATAACTGCTAACAGAATGATAGATTTTATAGTTGAAATTGCTGACTATGCCAGAAAAAAAAATCCTGACTTTCTTATAATACCTCAAAATGGCGAAGAAATTATAGAGTATGATAATGGACGATATTTAAACGTTATATCGGGTATTGGAATTGAGAGTTTATTTTATACAAAGCTGAAAAAAAACAAAGAAAAATATATAGATCATCGTTTAAAATATATATTAAAAATCAAAAATTCAGGAAAACCTGTTTTAGTAACAGATTACATATATAATTCAAACAATATTAATAAAGAAAAGATTATGGATTTTATAAATTTATGTAATCAATATGGATTTTATGGATATCCAGCAAATAAAAATCAAAGATTAAATGATATTTCTGATGCTTTAAAATTTTTTAAAAATAAATAGAATAACTAAACTTAAAGGGTGTCCAAAAAGTAAAGTTGCTCAAACCTTAATTGCTAATCTTCAAAAATAGCATATTTTCGCCGGTCGTATCAGACTCACATCCATGTTCGGCTTCACTCAATTTTGCATCCATGCAAAATTGACCGGCTTCATTTTACGCTTAGATTTTTTATAAAAAATCTAAGATAAATAGTTTTTTTAAAAATTTTATAGAAAACAAAAATTTAAACAAATAGCCCACCGCAGGAGAGCGATAGCTCAAAAATTTTTTATAAAATCAAAATTATTTAAACCAATACCCGCGGTAGCGTGTACAGACAATTTTCGAGTTTTCGCTTACTTTACTAATTGGACACCATATAAACTTAAAATAAGGATGAGGTGAAAAAATGAGAATAGCTTTTTTTAATCCACAAGGAAATTTTGATAAAAAAAATTCGAGACTAACTCAACACCCTGATTTTGGAGGACAATTAATTTATGTACGTGAAGTGGCCATGGAACTCTCGAAATTAGGAGTTAATATTGACATATTTACACGAAAAATTGAAGATGATAATTGGTCAGAATTCAAAGATGATTTTGATTATTATGATGGTTTTGAAAATTTAAAAATTATTAGAATACCTTTTGGAGAAAAAAAATTTTTAAGGAAAGAACTTTTATGGCCATATTTGCAAACTTTTTCGGAAAATATTTTTGAATATTACAAAAAACTTGGTGAATTACCAGATTTTGTTACCACACATTATGGTGATGGTGGTATAAGCGGTGCAATTTTCGAAAATATTACACATATACCTTTTTCGTTTACTGCTCATTCATTAGGAGCTCAAAAACTTGATAAATTAGGGGTTAATATAAATAATTTTGATGCCTATGATAAAGAATATAATTTTTCAACAAGAATAAATGCTGAAAGAATTTCCATGAATAGATCTGCGTTTAATATTGTAAGTACAAATCTGGAAAGATTTGAACAATATGGACATCAATTATATGAAGGGGCTATAGATATAAATGATAATTCCAAATTTAAAATTATCCCTCCTGGAGTAAATACAAAAATATTTTCTCAAAATAAAAAATATATTGATAATATATTCTGGGGAAAAATAGAACAATATTTATTAAGAGATCTGGATAATCTCAATAAACAATATATAGTACTTTCAAGTAGAATTGACGAAAAGAAAAATCATATTGGTGCGGTTAAGGCTTATTCTCAATCCACACATTTACAGAAAATAGCCAATCTGGTTATTTTTGTTAGAGGCTTAAAAAATGGCTTCGAGGATATTGATAAACTTTCAAAAAAAGAACAGAAAATTATCAGAGAAATAAAAAATTTTGTAGAGAAATATAATTTATATGGAAAAATATCATTATTTGATGTTCCAGGCCAGGAAGAACTGGCAAGTGCCTATAGATATTTTGTAAAAAGAAAATCTGTATTTGTATTACCAGCTTTCTATGAACCTTTTGGCCTGGCGCCAATTGAAGCAGCAGCTGTAGGATTATCAATTGTAGCGACAAAAAATGGTGGTCCATCAGAAGCATTTGATAATGGCAATTACGGTGTTTTAATTGATCCAATGGATATTAAAAATATTATAAACGGATTAATTGAAGGATTAAAAAATTTTGATAAATATTCTGAATTAGGTAAAAAAAGAGTTCTTACAAATTATACATGGAAGATAACAGCAAAAAAATATCTTGAAGCTATTGAAAATTATCTAAAAAACCCGAGCAAAAGTTATAATTATATACCTATTTCAGAATTTTTCTCTGATAACAACATTGCCAAAAATATTATATTAAAATATTTAAAATCAATTTAATAATATATCCTGTCTCCTGAGGCAAAAGACTCATTTGATTGTTTCAAATATTTTTTCTATTCTTGTGAGAATATATAAAAACAGTAATACTCATAGACGAATATGAATCACCAATATTAGAACATATAAACAATAAAGAAAAAGCAGAAGAATTTAGAGCATTTTTAAGGGAATTCTATAAAAAAGTAAAAACAAAAGATGACACATAAAATTTGTATTTATAACAGGTATAACAGAACACACGCCTGAAGGCGTAAAAGCTTCTTTAAATAATTTAGACAAAATAACCTTTGATAAAAAATATTCAACTTTTTTTGGTTTCACCAAAAAAGAATTGGAAAATAATTTTAAAGAACATATAAAAGAAACAGCAAAAGAAATAGGAATAACAGAACATCAATTATTAAAAGAAATGAAAAAATATTACAATGGTTTTTCCTTTGATGGAGAACAATTTGTATATAATCCATTCTCCATATTAAAGTTTTTTGAAGAAAAAAAATTCAGAAATTACTGGTTTGAAAGTGGCTCACCATCATTTCTATCAAAATATATAGAAGACAAAAAAGTAACCTATGAGGATCTGATAAAAAACACAGTAAGTAGCGATGATTTTACAACAAGAGAAATAGAAGATGCAAATGCAAATATATTCTTCACACAGGCTGGATATCTAACATTTAAAGGAAAAGAAATGTATGGATTTGAAGAAGAATATATATTAGACTATCCAAATCTAGAAGTGAAAGATAGCTTTTCAAGATTAATATTAGAATCGAACTATAAAGTGGAAATAAAAGAGATAAACAAAACAGTATGGAAAACATTAAAAAACAATGATATAAAAGGATTAATAGAAGAAATAAAAAGAATAATAAGTGCAATACTATATAACTTACATAAAAAAGAAGAAAAGTATTATCATTCATTAATATTTACAATAATAGCATCAGCAGGAATAGATGTAAAAGCAGAAGAATTAACAAACTTAGGACGAAGCGACCTTGTAATAGATTTTGATGAAAGGATATATCTTTTTGAAATAAAAGTAGATAAAAATGCAGAGGAAGCAATAAACCAAATAAAAGAAAAAAAATATTATGAAAAATACAAAGGAAAAGAAATATATATAATAGGGATAAATATCAATTCTGAAAAAAGGAATATTGAGGATTATATAATTGAAAAGATATAACTGCACATAATCTCGAATTAACAAAATCCCCGTTTTCGGGGATTTTGTTATAAGAATTTATCAATAATCTCATCAATCAAAATTCTTTCATCATCCTCAAAAGAAAAATAAATGAATTTTTCCTTAAAATTCTTCACGTTCTTTAAAAGCACAATGATGATTTTCTCCACCTTTCTTATCCATCATGCAACGCCGTTTAAACCATTACACATCACTGTTGAATGTAGAAATTTTTTTGCAAAATTATATCCTTCTATAAATAACTCATATGCTTTATTATAATCTTCATTCTTAATATAACCTCTTGCCTGAGAATAGTTCAGAATTAGCCATCCTTTTACAGAGAATCAATCATTTTGTTTCATATAAAATTTAAAAATAAGAAACTTTAGATTAATTAAAGTGGAAATAAGCGCAGTATAGAATTATTACAAAAAAATAACAAAAATTAAAAAAGGAAAATTAATTAAAATGTAACAAAAATCAAATTCTAAAACATTGATGAAAAGCGGTTTTCTATTTTAGAAAAAACACTTGCAAGTCATGTTAGAAATGGTAAAATATAAAACTGAAAAAATGCATTTTGAAATGAACCTGGAGTAAGAAAATTTATTTTCATAGTAATAACCAAGGCATTTATTATTAAAAATCATAAAAGAAATTTATGATTATAGTCATCAAAATTAAATAAAAAAATAACATCAAAAATATATCGAATGATATAATAATTATGTAAAAATTTTTAATTTTAGAAAATAAAAAACTATTATAATTTTACTTGAATTTTACATGGTATAGTTGACTTCTTTTTTTTTTTTTTTTTGCTAAAATTATTGTAAATTGAATAAGTGAAAATAATATCTTTTAATTGTACCGTAACATAATATAAAAATTATACATTTATTGAGTTTTATCTTGAATTATTGAGTTATAAAATTCACAATTATACTTTTAATGTAAACGTAAAGAAGATGTCTGTTTATTACCTGTCTTTTAAACACATCTAACGCTCCCGACGATATACAGAGAAAAATTTTAAGGA
>NZ_AZAX01000011.1:0-98782 GCF_001021175.1 Marinitoga sp. 1155
GCGTTCGCCCTGAGCCAGGATCAAACCCTCCATCCAACTTTTCGAGTTCGATCGCTCACTCTCTTTTTTACTTCCGCTGGGTGTCTCTGTTCACTTGTCAAGGAGCTTTCCTTTCCTTCCCGCGGCTCTTCGTCCGCGTCCGAGTATATATATTACCACCTTTCTTCTCTTTTGTCAACTTACAATACCGTTAATTTTTGTTAATCATTAGTGAATTCATCAGAATTAGCTTTATTACTGTGTTTCATTCCACCAACCATTTTATAATATTTATCATTAATTCTCTATTATCTCCATAATAATAACCATCATATAATTTATCTCCCAGTGTTCCTGTTCCATCATCAATTGGTGATGAATCACCTATAGCAACAAATTTACCACTTCCATATTTTCCGGCAATCACATAAGCTCCCCATGTTTCTTCACTATAATAAATAATTCCACTTATATTTTCATTATCAATTATATATTCCGATGTCCCAGCCCATGCTCCTGTTTCCTTTATTCCTTTAGTTATCTCATGTTCTTTTATCTTTATCATAGGGCTTTCAGAATATTGCTTTTCTTTAAATCTAAAGCCTAATCTTCCAACAAAATCATCTGCATATATTTTCTTAGTTTCTATTATATGTTTCCCTTTCAAAAATCCGTTGAATATTTCTACTGCATCCCATCCATCATTATTTCTATCTGCACCAATATGATCAGCAATAAAAAAAACTCTCCCTCCATTTTCAATATACTTTATTACTGCATTTTGTTCATCTTTTGTAAAAGGAATATTAGGTTCTGGTATTACATATACCTTATATTTTGATATTACTTCGTAAGTAATAGATGTATCATCATCTCTTTGATTACTTCCATATTCATCATTACCCCATTCATAGACATTAGCTCCACGATTTTTCAAATCATCAGCAAAATCAGAAAATCCACCTCTAATAGTCCAATCAGCATTACCTGCTGTTTGTGAATGCGCATTATCAAAAAGAATAGCTTCATTATTGAAAATTTTATCTAATCTATTAATTCTATCTTCTATAATACACCCTGAAAATAAGAATAATACAATAATCAAAACGAACAATAAATAAATTGTCTTTTTCATTTTTACCTCCAGTTCAAAAAAGAAAGCCCAAACGGGCTTTCTTTAATTATTTTGCTGTTACAAAAGAAGAATCTCCTACATACACTTTAAATCCATAATTATAACCAATAACACCTTTAATTTCATATAGATTGCCAACTTGAATTCCTGCACTATTCATCGCATCAGAAGAATATTTAATCACTTTTAAATCACTTTGGCCATCGTTATCAAGATCAAAATCATAATGTTTATATTCATCTTGCCCTAAATATTTACCTTCAAAAATAACTAAATTACCAAAATTATTCATTCCTGGTAAATTATTAACAGTTAATACATCCGCCTTATCCCAAGGAATAGTCCCATTACTACTTGTTACTGTAGCTGATTCATCCGAACGAGTTGTATTAAATCTATATTCAAAATAACTATTAGTTGCGTCACGTTCTGTATAATACGGTCTTCCAGTTGCTGAAATAATTTCATTAAGATTTATATTCAAGTCAGTAGAAATTTTCACATAAATACCTGTTCCATCATTACTTACAGCATATACATATCCATAATCTGAAGCATCGTATACAACTATCGCATTTTCTATTTTCCTTAATGGAACTATTGATGTATCTCCTGAATCCCATCCATCTGTACCAGCATCATAATTTTCTTTAATTTCATTTTTTATTTCTGCTATTGTTGACGCTTCAACAGTCGGTTGCGGCTGCTCTTCTGCCGTTGCAACTAATGTTACCCATGTTTCATCAGAAACAAATATTCTATACCCATAATTTTGCCCGACTACACCTTTAATGGTATATGTTGAATTAAGCGTTAAATCTGGTAATACTGAGTGAGAATCTATTTTTAATTCAAAATTAATAACAGAAAATTCTTTATTATTAAAATCATCTTCTCCTATATATTTTCCTGTAAATTCTACTAAATTACCAAAGTCTCCTCCTGATAGTTCTGAATTTATTAATTCTGCTTTATTTAATGGAACTCCAACGTTTTTTTCAACAACAGTTATTTCTCCATAATTATCTATATCCATTCTCAATTCATAAACATTAGGATCATTCCATGTTTTATAATACGGTATTCCTTTTACCTTTATTTTATCACCAATACTATATTTACTGTCATGATTTTCTGCTTTTAAATATGTTAACTTTAAACCATTTCCATTTTCATCTACAATATATATATAATTTTTTGTTGGATCTGAATTTGAAGTATATTGATATGCAACTATGCCTTCCGTTTCATATACAGTTTCATGTGAATCATAATCATTCCAAATATTTTTATTTTCTAATATTTTCTCTCTTAACTCTGATAAACTTAAAACTGTCTTCTCATCATCAATTTTCTCTTTTACCAAACACCCTGTCAACAAAAACAATCCCAAAATAGATATCAACAAAAACACCAAAATCTTTTTCATTCCACTACCCCCTTATTTAAAATATAATATTCATTAATGACCTTTCTGTAATTAAAAAATCTGTCCAGGTTGTAAAACTCAATACCATTCTTTGATTCCCACTTGCTCTTCCATTTATATCCTCAGCAGAAACTGTTAATGTTATGTTATCTCCGTTTATTTTAATTCCATAATTTGTTACGTAATCTGTCAATATTCCATCATCTAATGAATTCCCTTGGACAAAAAATTCTATTGACCACGGTCTTGGTAAATAATATCCTGCTCTTAATTCATATAACCATGTTTTGTTTTGAGGATTATTTGTTACAGCATCAATGTCAAGATAATATAAGTTTTTATTTTCATTATCCATGTTGTAATATATTAAGCCCTTTAAATATACTGGATAATAATTTATTTTCCCACCAAAAGTCATTTTAGGATTTGGTAAAATTTCAATTAAATCATTAATGTTAGAGGTTATTCCTGATATTGATTGCACTTCTGATGGAACAGCATAACCTATTCCATAATATAATTGTGTTATTAATTTTCTATTCCATTTAATTGAATTATACCCTGCAAATGATGCTGATAATTTGTTATATCTATTATCCTGAGACATATAGAACATATATTTAGTATATCTTTCATCAAGACCAAAATATGCATAAATCGAACTATCTTCTAAATTGTATGCTCCACCTATTTTAATTTCCCCAACTGGTTTTATATATCCTCCAATTGCCATTTTCATTGGATTAAGAGTATAATTCCTATCTCCAAGATCATCTCTAAATCCACCGACTCTAAATCCATAATCTCTTCTTAAATCATATGGATAATCTCTAAATTTGAACTTTCCAATCATTAATAATGTATCATATCCAACTCTATATTGTAAATAATAGTATCTTGGAAGTTTAAAGTTTAATGTTTCATTATCATTAAACTCGTATGTAAGCGCTGATGAAGATAAAGTTAAATAATCATTGAATCTCAATGTAATATTATCAGTTATTCCTATATCAAAATAACCAATAGGAAATACATCTATGAAATTGTTTAAATCATCTAAATTCATTGTATAAATACCTAATACAGAAAATTTTGTTCCACTAAAAGCTCCAAAAATAGTTATAAAAGTTATAAGAACAAATAGCATAATCGTTAATGCTTTTTTCATAAAAACCCCTCCTAAAATCGAATGTATTTTTTACCAACTTATTTCATTATAATTTTCATTTGTTACGTATATTTTTACATTTTTTATGTTATAATAATTCAGTAGCTTGACTTTAACATGACATTATATCACATTTTTTTATTAGGAGGAATGTTAAAATGATAAAAAAACTATATATATTTGTTGGTATTCTAATCTCTTTACTTCTTATTACTTCTTGTTCAAAACAAACACAAATTAATAAATCTTATATTGAAAAAAATTATTATGTGAGCAAAGTAATTGATGGTGACACAATAAAAGTATATTATGATGGCGATGAAACTTCCGTTAGATTAATAGGAATAGATACTCCGGAAACACATAGTGGAGATAAACCTATTGGAGAGTTAGGAGATACAGCATATTGGTTCGTTAGAAATAAAATATATTCTGAAAATTCAAAAAAATCATATGTTTATTTAGACTTCGATACTGACAAATATGGGTATTATGGAAGATTATTAGCTTATGTTTATTATAAAGGTAAAGATGGAAAAATTCATTTTTTAAATGAAGAAATTATACAAAACGGTTATGCAAGACCTCTTTTTTATTCTGATACTTCAAAGCGTAAAGAAACCTTTATTGAAGCTTATGTTTATGCTTATGAAAACAGAAAAGGAATTTTCCAGTTTTATGACGATGATAACAGAAAAATTTATGAAAATGATCTTTCTGATTTGGATATTGGAAAGATTAGATGGGTTCGTTTTAAAGTTAAAAGTATTTCGCGCTCTGGTTCCTTTTACCATATTTACTCAGAAAATAATAAAGTATATATAACTATTAGAAGTGATGAGTATAAAGCTTTTTTTAAAAATTTAAATATATATGATCTTGATAATAAAGAAATAGAAGTGTATGGTGAAGTTTGGAAAGATAATGGAATTTATGAAATTTTAGCTCGAGCTGAATTTGAATTTAGAATAATAAAATAAGCCCTTATCGGGCTTATTTTATATTAATGTTGTTGGTGGATTCAAAAAAATATGCATTTTTTTATTATAATTTTTAATAATTTCATAAAATTCATCATGATCTATATTTCCTTTAATTACTATTTGATATCTATATTGTCCTCTTAATTTAGGTATTAATGGTTCTGTTGGTTCTAATAATTCTACATTTAAATCTTTATTTTTCAATATATTAAAAAATTCTTCTGATTCTTTCAATGCCGTTTCAAATTTCGGATTAGAAAATATAATCATTAATAATTCTGAATATGGTGGGTATTTATATTTTTCCCTATTTTTTAATTCTAATTCAACAATTTTATCATAATTATGTTCTTTTACAAACTTAAAAAAATCACTTTCAGATTTAAATGTTTGAAGTAAAACTTTTCCTTTTTCTTTTCTTCCAGATCTACCTGCAACCTGAATTAACAATGAAGCTGTATGTTCTTGAGATGTGTATTCAGGGAAATTTAAATATCTATCGCTATCAAGGATTACTACCAATTTAATATCTTCTATATCAAGACCTTTGGTTATCATTTTAGTTCCAACGATTATAGCCGGTCCTTCTTTTTTTATTTCTTCAAAAGCTTTATTTAACTCTTCATGTGTTTTTATTACTTCTCTATCCATTCTAATAATCTTATTAGATGGAAAAAATTTCAACAACTCATTTACCACTCTCTCTGTTCCATACCCTCTAAGTTGTAATTCTGGATTTCCACATACTGGACATGAATTTGGAACCTTTTTTTCTATACCACAATAATGGCATTTTAACTTATTTTCATAGCGGTGATACGTATAAGATACATCACAATTGTCGCATTTTAAAACATTTCCACAATTTGTACATATTAAATAATTTGCATATCCTTTAGTTGGAGAAAAAATAAGTACTTTTTTATTATTTTTTAAGATTTTATTTATTTCCTTTAAAACTTTTTTAGTAAAGATCCAGCTTACCTTTTCTTCTTTTTTCAAGTCAATAACTTCAATATCTGGCATTTCTGTAAAAACTCTTTCTTTTAATTCTAAAAGATTAATTTCCTCTTCATATGCTTTCTTCATTTCTCTCAATGTTGGCGTTGCTGAGGATAATATTAATTTTATTTTTTCTATTTTTGCTCTTAAATATGCTATTTCCACAGCATCATATGAAATCTGATCAAATTGATATAGTGATTGATCATGTTCTTCATCTATTATTATCATTCCAAGATCTTTTAACGGAATCCAAACAGCACTCCTTGTTCCAATAATAATATCGATATTTCCATTTACAGCATCATACCAGGTTTTTGTTCTTATAGAACTATTTATACTTGAATGATACACACCTATATTTTTAGCTGGAAATCTTTTCTTTATACGAGAAACAAATTGTGGTGTTAATGAAATCTCTGGTATTATAATCATTATTTTTTTATTCTTAATCAAATATTTTTCCATAACTTCGAAAAATATCTCTGTTTTTCCACTTCCAGTTACACCATATAAAAGATCGATTCCATCTTTATTTTTTAGTATTTTTTCTTTCAATTCTTTCTGTTTATCTGTAAGTTCTACTATAAACGGTTTTTCGTTTATCTCTTCTTCATCAATAAATTCTATAATTCCTTTTTTTATTAATGTTTTTAAAACTGTAGAAGATCGCGAAATTATTTTTTGTTCATATAGTTCATTTTCATATATTTTATTATTTTTTTCATTAATATAATTTACAACTTTTATACCGCTATTGGATATTTTTTCATTTAATACTTCAATTATATCTTTTTTCAATATAACAACTTTTCTTTTCTTTTTTAATTCTTTCTTTATATGTATATTCAATTCAACAAGGTTTTCTTTTATCATTTTTTTTAATACTTTATTTGCTGCTTTTTTAGTTTTGAATTTTCTATAATACTCATTTAAAAATATAGGTTTTTCCATATTCGACAAAGGGGATTTAGGTATTATTTTTATTTTTATCTTATCGGAAGAAGCCGGGGGAAATATTAATTTCCCCATTTCACTTATAGGAACAAGAAATTTTTTTGATGCATTTTTTATTAATTCTATATGTTCATTTTTTATCAACGGTTTATAATCCACAACCAATTCTATTTCTTTCACATTATAATTTTTTTCATCGGTTTCTGAAATAATTACACCTAATTTTTGCTGATTTCTAAAATCAATTAGCACCCTTTGGCCAGGTGATAATTTTTCTTCATAAGTATATGTAAATGTATCATATGTATATGTTCCAAAAACCGCTATTTCATAATAATACATATGATCACTGCCTTATTAATATTCTAAATGTTAATCCTGATATTTTTTCAATTGTTTTTATTTTTTCGCCTGTAAAATAATCTATATAATCCCCATTTAGTTCTATATTTGCTTTTACAGGTATTTTTCTTGAATTGGATATTATAATTACTTCATCATTTTCAGTATATCTTCTATATATCAAAGCGCCTAATTTTGTTTTTATTACTTCATATTCTCCATATCTTAATGCTTCATGTTCTTTTCTAAGTTTTATAAGAGATTTATAGTAATTATATATATCCATATTCCAAAATTCTTCATCCCATGGAAATGGTTTTCTACACCAAGGATCTCTTTCACCTGTCAACCCTATTTCATCTCCATAATATATAACTGGCGCTCCAATAAAGGTCATTTGAATACCAACTGCTATTTTAAATTTATCAATATCATCATTTAATTCTGTAATTGCTCTTGGTGTATCATGACTATCTAATAAATTCCATAATGTATGAATTATTTGAGGCGGATATTTTTCTAAATAAGTATTTGTGTTTTTTACAAAATTATAAGCACTTCCGCCTTTTGCATATCCCAAAGCTGCATCTCTAAACAAATAATTCATAACAGTATCAAAAGCTGGTTTTTCGAAATATTGAGTAGAATCTTTCCAGTATTCACCACTAATAACAGCATTTTCATTTATCCCTTTTACTATAGGATAAAAGAAATTTTCCCAGAATGAATTTTTCACTTGATCTACTGCATCTAATCTCCAACCATCAATGCCATATTCCATCCATTTTCCTAAGACAGTGGTAATATAAGCTTTTACTTCAGGATTTTCTAAGTTTAATTTAGGAAGGTCCGCATATCCCCACCATGATTCATAGCTATCTGCAGACTTTGTAACTGGAAATTTCTTTATAAAATACCAATCTAAGTACTTAGATCTTTTTTGATTTCTAAATATATCCTGCATGGCAAAAAATTCATCACCTGTATGATTAAAAACTCCATCAAGAATTATTTTTATATTGTTTTTCTTTAAGTCCTTAACCATTTGGATAAATGTTTTGTCATCACCAAAATGTGAATCTATTCTTAAATAATCTTTAGTATCATATTTATGACTAGAAACTGATTCGAAGATTGGATTTAAATAAATTGCCTCTATTCCTAAATTTTTTAAATATTCTATTGATTCTATAATACCTTTTAAATCTCCACCATAAAATCCATTAGAACCTAATGATGATGATGTATAATTACCATACCATTCATATGTATATGCTGGATCATTTGTTTTATCTCCATTTCTAAATCTTTCTGGAAATATTTGATAATATATTCTACCTTTTGTCCAATCTGGTACATCAAAATATTTTATTATTGGTTTATTAAAATCAAATTCAAAATAATCTAAATTAGGATATTCGATACTATTTTCACCATCTTTTATAATAAACTTATATCTCAATACATTAGCAGGTGTTTTCACATGGAATCTATATAATTCTGTTTTATCAAATGTTAATTTCTCTTTTTTTACGACTTTTGCATTACCAACAAAATATGCATCTTCAATATCTTTTTTTTGCACTTCTATTGATAAATAAATATCTCCAGGTTTTACTGGATTTATATATTTTCTTTCTCTTTCATGTTTTATAAATCCAACTTTTCCATCACCTATAGATGGGTAATATGTTTTTTCTTCTTTTATTTTGAGTAATGAATATAATTTCCCATTTGAATAAACAGTGTTTGTATTTTTATAATCCAGAATCTCCTTTCCATCTACTAAAAATAAATATTTATATTCTCCTTCTTCTAATTCAAAAGTTTTTTTCCATAATCCCGTATTTGTTTTTTCCATTTGAATAGGTTCATCTGAAAAATCCCCTATTATTGAAACATTTGAAGCACTTGCAGTATAGTATATAACACTTTTTATTGAAAATGACATTGTAAAAATTAATATTAAAAATATAAATACAAAAATTTTTTTCATATTAAAACCCCTTTCAATCACTTAAGAATAATTATTTTTGCTTTTTTATCTATTTCGCCTCTAGAAAATTCTTTATTTTTATAATACATTGAATATACATTAGATGCTTTAAAATCATATTCTATCATTTTAAAATATAAATTCTTTTTTATTTCCCATTCTTTGCGTTTATTATCTAAATCCCTTTCTATATTTTTTATAATAGAAATATAATTCGATGGCGTGACAATTATTGGATACGCTATTTGTTCTTTCATTACTGATAATAATTTTCTTCCTTTTTTTGTAAAACCCAGAACTCTTAAATATTGAGGACCGTATTTATTAGCTTCATATATTAAACCTTTTTTTAGTCTAAAATAAATACTTAAGAGTGTTCTTTTTATTCTAGTATAAGTAAATCTTTTAGCTTTTACTAAACGGTAAAATTCTATTATAGATGCACTTTGTTTTGCAGCTTCTATTATTCTTTGTTCCAAACCCTCATTGATTCCAAAAATTTCTTGAATATCATCCCTATTTAATGTTCTTAAAAAAGATAGTAAAGATATTTCATAATCTTCAATAAATATTGGAGCTTTACCCAAATTCTCTTCCCTTTTTAATATTTCATATGTTTTTTGTGGAACTGATTTTTTTATTAATTCATACATTTCTTCTTTCCACAATTTTCTAATGGCTGTAGCACTAGAAAAACTACCTTTAAATTCTTCATCATTATAATTTGCCCCCTGTCGCTGTATCGCATGTGGGACGATCTTAGAATTATAATATTTTAAAGCTTTTAAATATTCCAATCCTAATATATCATTAGATTTTTCAATAGCCAAAACTTTTTCTTTTTTTAAGATATTATTTTTTTCAAAAAAATGAATTAATGCGTATTTTCTCGCATTCGGAAAAGAATATCCTTCTTTTAGATATTTTTTTAAAAGATTTTTAAACTTATCAGGTTGCTTATATATTATATCAGAAATAATATTTAATGTTTCAATATCTGCTGATTCGCTCCCAAATACTATATCTGTTACAACTTTTGTTCTTTCTAAAATCCCAATAGCTCCCAATGCAAAACCATTTGCATCCTGTATAGAATATAAAAATGGAAGTTCAAAAACTATATCAACCCCCATTTCCAGTGCTATTTCTGCTCTGGAAAATTTATCTATAATTGCCGGTTCCCCTCTTTGAACAAAATTTCCACTCATCACCGCAATGGTGAAGTCAGGTTTTACTATCTCTTTAGCTTTTTTTAAGTGATATAAATGTCCATTATGGAATGGATTATATTCAACGATTACCCCTAATACTTTCAAATTTAGCACTCCGTTCTAGGTTCTTCATGATTTTTTAGGATTTTTGGATTATTTTTATCATCTACTACAACTATTTTCGGATTACTTTTTTCTTCTTTAGAATACAACCCATATGCCATAATAATAATTTTATCACCTAATTCTACCATTCTTGCAGCTGCACCATTTAAACCTATTATCCTTGATCCTCTTTCTCCTTTAATAACATAAGTTTCAAATCTTGCACCATTATTTATATCCACTATTTGAACCAATTCATTTTCTTCTATATCTGCAAGCTCCATTAATTCTTCATCAATTGTAACGCTACCTTCATAATGAATATTTTTTTCTGTAACTGATGCTCTATGAATTTTTCCTTTTAATAGTATTCTAAACATATAATTACCTCCTGAATTTAAATTTAATTTATATACTAATTTTACCATTAAATTTTGTATTTTTGGTTTAAGAAATTAAAAATTTTTAACTTTATATTTTTATAAATTCTATTTCCAGAAATTTTAAATCCTATCTATTTTGTGGTATAATTACTATAAAAATACAAGATAAGGGGTGATTTTATGTCGAGAACTGTTTTAATTGACGGTAGCGTTACATATTCTTCCAACGCTCAAATTATTCACAGTAAAATTTTAAAAGAATTGGTTATAGAATTTTTAAATGATCTCGAAGAAAGAAACGAAAGCCTTTTAACTTTTTTTTCTTTATTTTTAAAAAATGAAGATGCTGTTGAAGTTAAAGAACGTTATGATCTTGATCAGATAATTAAAATGCTTTTTGCTTTATCTGCTGAAAAAATTGATGAAATAGATTCTTCACCTTTTTATAGTTTTCCAAAATTAAGTGATAAAAAGGAACAGATTGTCAAGTTTGTAGAAAGAATTTACAATTTATGGAGAAATAAGCATAGATTCATGATACAAAAAAACGATTATGTTTCTAATGGAATTCAAAAAATTTATAAGGAAATGATTCTTGTTAGAAATAATACTGATTTTAAAAGCTTAATTACAAATTTCTATCGTCAAATTCTGATTAATGTTTCAGATGATAGATTAAAAGTATTAAGACAATTACCAAGTGGTGCTCAAGTTGCATTTTCTATAGATACTCCATCTTTTAAAGATAAGGTTTTAAATGGTTCTGATAGTTTATATAAGGTTCCTTTCGTATGGGGTGTTGTGTTTGAACCCCCTGTAATATTTTATACAAAATCAAATAAAAGAAAAGGTATATTTAAAGTTATTGATTCTCCAATCTTAGAAAATATAGAACTGGAAAATCCAGAAGATTGGTTTGCATTTCCAGTACATGTTGGTAAAAAATATATTTTAGTATATGTATATAAGGAATTCCTCGCAATGGCTGCAGGTTTAACTAATTTATTTGAACTGGCAGGATTTGGGATTGTTCAGCGAAAAAAACCAGATGGAATATATTTTTATGGACTTGAAGATAGATTTTTTGAAAAAGTCGAATATAAAAAAGGTGTAATTTATAAAGAAAAAGATGGAACATATGTAAGCCTTTTAGGGCGAGATGATGATGTTGATTATTTTGGCTATATGAAAAAAATGATTTTAACCATTCATAATCTAAAAGTTATTGATGAAGGAAATTTACCTATTCATGGAGCTTTAGCAGAAATTGTTCTAAGAAATGGGAAAAAAGCTAATGTAATGTTAATAGGTGATAGTGGTGCTGGAAAATCCGAGACTTTAGACGCGCTGAATAGGCTATCAAAAGAAGTTTCAGAAGTTAATATTTTAATTGATGATATGGGTTCTTTAGAAATAGATATTAACGGAAATATTATTGCATTCGGCACGGAAACTGGTGCATTTGTAAGACTTGATGATTTACAACCCGGATACGCTTATTCCGCAATAGATAGAAGTATTTTTATGAATCCAAATGAAACAAATGCAAGAGTAATAGTCCCTTATTCAAATTACAAAGATATAATAAAACCAACTAAAATAGATTATTTCTTATACGCCAATAATTATGTAAAAGCTGAAGATAATTCATATATCAATTTTTTCAATGATTGGGAAAGTGCTTACAATGTATTTTCAAAAGGTGCCAGAATGGCCAAAGGCACCACTGCTGAGGTTGGATTAACTTATAGTTATTTTGCAAATCCTTTTGGAGCAGTTCAAAGAAAGGAAAAACACGAAAAAATCGCTAAAAGATTTTTGGAACAGATGATTAAAAGCGGAGTTAAAGTTGGAGAAATAAAAACTCAATTAGGTGTTTCTGGGTTCGAAGAAAATGGCCCTACTTATGCTGCTAAAGCACTTTTAAAATTAATAGATAATCAATAAAAGAGAGCCTTTCGGCTCTCTTTTTAGATAATATTAACTTTTTAAGGAGATTGTAAGATATTTAAAACTGATGCTGCATTTAGCTGCCCTGTTTGAGAAAACAACATCGATGTCATATCTCTTAAATTTTGATTTCTTATATATTCAACCATGGTTTTTGCCATATCGGCACCTGCAATTCTTTCTTCTGCTGCACCTGTATTTTCTGCTCTGTTTAAAAGATTTTCTGCTGCAACTCCTAATCTATTAACATACGAACCAACCTGAGTTCTCACATTTGTAATATTATTTGCTGCCTCTTCAAGGGTGTTTAATGCATTTTCTGCTCCTTCCTGCGTCGTTAAGTTTATGTTTTCAAGGTTTAGTGCTTCTGGTCTCATATCTTGAATTTCAACATTTAAATTATTTCTTCCTGTTGTATCTAACGGTAAATTAGCCTGAAATTCTCCATTTAATAGCTGTTGATTATTATATTGAGTATCTCTTACAACATCTCTTATTCCCTGCCTTAATTGATTAAATTCTTCCTGAATAGCGCTTCTTGCTTCTTCAGGTAATGTATCATTTGCAGCTCTTGTTGCCAGCTCTCTCATACGACCCAATGTATCCTGAATAGATGAAATCCCCTGATCTGCAACATTTAACGCTCCTATCCCATCATATATATTCCTTACAGCTTGATAAGCTGATCTAAATTGTGTATTTAACCTCTGAGCTATACTAAATCCTGCAGGATCCACAGATGCGTTAATCAATCTACTTCCACTTGCCAATTGCTGTGATCTTTGCAATAGCAAATTTGATAAATTTGATAATCTATTCGTCTGGTTTAAATAATTATTTCCGATTCTCATTAGGGGTCCCTCCCTTTTCATAATTTCCTGTATGCATTTAGACTTCTTTTTTATAAAAAAGTTCAATTTTTATTATTTTATTTATGAACTTTCTAAAAAAAATCAGGTCTAAACAACTATGATGTTAATATTGTTTAAATTACAAATTAAAATCAGGGGGTGAAAAAATGGGAAAAAAAGTATGGATTTTAATTTTAATATCGATAACCATGTTTTTTATTTACTCTTGTGACAGATTACAACAAATCGAAGAAGGTTTTATCACTTTTAATGTAAAAGATAAAATAACAAATACACCTATCCAAAGTGCTACTATAAAAATAATTCAAAATGGGAGTCTTGTAGTCCAAGCTAAGACTGATGAAAATGGTTCTTATGAATTTAAGTTACCGGCAGGTGATTATGATTATGAAGTTTCTAGAACCTATTATTATCCTCTAAGTAGTAAAGTTACGGTTTATGCAAAAGAAAAAAGAACTGAAAATGTACTTTTAGAACCTGCAGAGAATAACCCTCCTACATTTGGCAGATATATTTCACCTTTAGACAATCAAATTGTAAAAGACAAAAAAGTAATTTTTAAATGGGAAGCTAATGACATTGAAGAGGATGCTATATATTATAATATCTATCTTAAATATCTAGGAAATGATTTCATAAAATTAAATGATGACCCGCTAGAAGTCAGCAATTATGCTTACGAACCTCCTATTAAAGGAAAATATCAATGGAGAGTCGAATTATGGGATGAACCAAATAAAAATTATAAAATCCTGGTTGGGGAAGCCCCGCAATTTGATTATCAACCAACTTCAGATTCAACTATCAATCACAAACCTGAAATATTCCTTGTATATCCTGCTGATAATGATACTGTAACAACTTCCAAAATAAAGTTTTCATGGGATGCCAGCGACGCTGATAAAGATCCTTTAACTTTTGATTTATTCCTTGGAAAATCCAAAACTGCTTTTAACAACATAATTTCAAATTATGAAAAAACAACTTATACATATTCTTTAAATTCGACTGGACAATATTTCTGGAAGGTTCTGGTTTCAGATGGAAAAGAAACTGTAGAATCATCTGTATTTTCTTTTAATTATTCTCCACCTGAAAATGCAACTCCAATCATTCAATTACTCTCCCCAGAAGATAATTCTTCATTTACTTCAAACGAAATAGCCTTTAGCTGGATAGCCACAGATACAGACAATGGAACTCTATTATACAGTTTGAATATAGGAAAATCTGAAACTACTTTAAATGAAATAATATCCCTTGAAGATTCGCAAAACAAAAAAATTTCTTATACTTACAAATTACAAGAACCTGGAGATTTTTACTGGAATGTTGAAGTTTCAGATACAGTAAATCCGCCTGTAAAAAGCCCATTAAGAAAATTTACTATTTCTTCTCAAAATAAACCACCAATTATAGATTCATATCACAAACCAGATGCCCCAACAGTTGTTGGTACAACTGTATCTTTTGAATGGAAAGCTTTTGACCCAGAAGGTACACCTTTGACTTTTGATTTCTATATTTCAGATGTATATGATGAGGTTAATAATTTAATTGAAAACGATTATACAGAATACAATTTACAAACAAACAGATTGGATAAGGAATTAAATTATTCTTCAAACTATTATTGGAGAATTGTGGCAACAGATGGTATGTATATTGTACCAGGGCCTATATGGAGTTTTGAATTTATAAAAAAAGAAGAAGGCGAACTTCCTGATATATACTTTATTCCAAATGAAATAAATATAAATATAAATTCCGTTGATAATTTTACAATAAATACTTCCTTTAAAAACAATATTCATGGATTTGACATAAGAATTTCTTATGATCCTGAATATGTTGATATTAACCCAGAAAATTGTATTGAAAATCCTTTATTTGATGACGATAATTATTATGTTATCAAAAAAATAATTGAATATAATGACCATAATGAATTTATTTTTAGTATAGTTTCTGAAGATACCAATTTTGTTCTTCCAGAAAATCTCATCACAGTAGAAATTAATTCAAAAAAATCAGGAAATACAAAGATAAAATTTGAAAAATCAACATATATGTACGAAATAAATGATACGGAAATATTATTTACAACTGGTGATTTTATATCAATCACCATAGGACAATAAGGGGGTGATTATATAATGAAAAATAAATACTTTTTGTTTATAATCTTAATTTTATCTATATTTCTTCTTACTTCATGTTTTAATTTCAAAAAGGATGTTAAAAATCAAGAAAGTTTTAAATCTATTATTATAGAAAAAAATAATAACGAATATATTATAAAATCAAATGTTGAAGCCGATAGTTTTGAATTTGTTTTTGAAAATACAAATATTAACAATATTTACATACCTTCAAAATTTTTAAAAATCATAAAAAATGATGCTGGTTTAAAGGTAGCTATTTCTTCTCCTGGTATTATTCATCGTGGGGATATATTATTAAAAGTAACTGATAAAGATTTTAAACTTAAAAGTATCAATACTTATAATAGAAATAGTATTACAAAAAATTTCGATTATTATAATAAAGGCGTCTCTTTTGGACTGTTAGGAGATTTTGATTTTGATGGAAAGGTTGATATTTCAGATTTTTCATCGTTTACATATTTTTATGGACTTGAAAGAGATAGTTTTAATGGAAATATGAAAGATTTTGATTTAATAGATATTGGTCCAGCTGGTAATTTTGCACATAAGGGTATCTGGGATGAAGTGTTTGATTTAGCCAAACCTGATGGAAAAATAGGATTATCAGATTTTTCAATATTTGCTGCAAATTATGGAATTGATGTTATATCTACCCAACCAACCATAACCGTAACATCTGATACAAATCCAGACATAATTACAGACGATATGGAAAAAGATATTGTTTCTGGCTTAAAAAATATCTATAATACTTATTCCCATATCATGACTTTTTTAAATGAAAATAAAGACTTTATTTCTTCCTTAACTTCTTTTGAAGCATCACCACAAATATTTATAAAATATATCATTAATATGTCAGATGCAACAGAAACTGCTTTATTAAACATAATAAAGGACATTAATAATATCTCTTTGCTTTTTGGAACAATAAAAAATGGATATTTGTATACAGATGTAAAATATAAAATAAATGAATTTGATTGGGATATGGATGGAACTGTTGAATCCACTTCACCTTTAAAACTAAAAATAAAGACTGAAAATGGTGAAGATTCTATTCCTTTTTATGATTTACTAAAAATCGATCAATTTTCAAGAGTTCTTGGAATAGATCCAGCTGGTGGTGATGCTATCTTTGATTATGAATTAATTAATGAAAATATCAGCGAAAATCATAATCCAACTTTTGATGATAATGACTATATATTAATTGATGAAGGAACTGCAGGGCAAATATCACTTGTAACTGGATTAATAGGAATAATAGGAAAATCATTATTTATATATGATCTCAATAATCCTTCAGAAAACATAAAAGCTGCTTTAAAAAGCAATGTTAATCTTATGGATAAAATAGATGAGATTTTAAAAACCCTTTTAAAAAACCCTCCACCTCTTGATTCCGAGAAGATAACCGGATGGGAACTTGAGACCTATATATTTGGACATATGCTATATTTTAAAGACTATAATACTTCTATTGAGTTAATTAATACAATAAAAAATGAACTTATATCCTTACATGATATTTTAAATAAGATTTTTGAAGATAGAATTATGGATTATATTATTCAGCCACATGATCCAACCTCTGGCGATACTCCACCTGTAAAATTAGAAGATTTTATTCCGGCTATGGACGGTCTGAAAAAAACTGAAGAATTGGCACAGATAATACAAGACCCTTCAAAAGGTATAGATATTCCTTTAGAGTACAATAAAAATATAACCATTTATCCTGGTGTGTTTTTCAATAATCCTGATGATTTTTCAAATTTAAATGTATTTTTGCCAGATATTTATATAGAAGAAAGTAACAATTCAACCAATCTAATTGTTGAATTTCCAGATTCGACCTTTAAAGGATTAATTAGTGGTCTCGACAGTAAAATAGAAATAAATTTAGAAGATTTTGGAAAAGAGAAAGGAACAATTCATCTTGAAGACATTACAATAATCGGAACATCCGTAACCTTTCAATGGACTCCAAAAAATATAAATAATGCTACAATTACATACGAATTAATTATAGATAATACAGAATGGCGTGTATGGGATTATATTGATGGAAATTTAAGTCCAAACGAATTAATAAGACTCGTCAGAACACCTGATACACAGGTTACTATTGATTTAAATGAAGGTAGTTATTTCTGGGCTGTTATAGGTTATGCAGATTTTGGTAATGGAAATATAGAAATTATTTACCCAGAAAATCCATACTGGTTCAATATATATGTTGAAGATACATTCTATTATATAGATTTAATTTCACCAGAAAATGAATGGCATTCAACTGATGCTCCAGCTGAAGTTAACTTTGAATGGAAAGCATTTATCCACAAAAACAATATGGATGAACCTATAATAGTAGATAAATATGTACTTTATATAGAACAATTAACTGAACCATATAACTATTTTGAATATCAACTCTCATCAGAAACAACTTCAATTTCATTAGATACAGGAAAATATAGATGGAATGTTATGGGATATTATCAGGATCCTGAAACCTTTGAAGAACATGAAATATATAGTGATTATTTTGAGTTTAAAATTGGAGATATTGAAGAAACTGCATATTTCTATAAAATGGAGCCTCCTGATTATGTCCCATCTTTACCAGGAGATACTACAACAGATGTTTATTTCAGATGGGGTGTGAATAATCTAAATTCACAAATAGCTACAGCAAACATTTTTGAATTATATTACAGAGAAATAACTGATGATAATTGGATAAAAGCTTCTGAAGATATAAACATCTTATGGTATGACGAAGATTATGGAAGTTATGAAGCAGAAATGATAATCCCTGAATTATCAGTTGGAAAAGAATATGAATGGAAAATTCGTGCATTTATTGATGAATCAAATTATATTGAAAGTGAAATATGGTATTTCTTTATCGAAGAAGGAACTTGGATGTTAGATTTGCATCTTATACAACCTCTGGATGGTGATGCTACACAAGCCAATAACATTGGATTTATATGGGGAATGGATCCATCTTATACCGGTGATTTCGAATTACATATACGACCTATAGATACCTGGGAAAATATGGATATATTAATCACTCCAGATGATTATTCAACAGGAACTGATATGTTTACTGGTGAAATGACATTTAATTATAACGTAAATCTTGAAGATGGAGCTTACAAATACTGGTTATCATTAGCAAATGTTGAACCTGAAGAATATCAGGAAACAGAACACAGATGGTTCTTCATCAATACAGAACCATATGAGGTTTTACTGGATTATCCAGAACAAAATGCTGTTTTTGATTACTATACTATTTGGTTTAGCTGGCATCACATAATGCCTCCACCTGATCCTGATAATCCTGCACCACCACAAAATATGAATTATATTTTTGAAGTAATCAATGAAGAAGGTAACATTATTTATAATACAAATCTTGAAAACCAATATTATGTAACTGTTGATTTTGATAATCCAGGAATTTATTACTGGCATATAATGGACGATAGTGGAAATATTATAAGCGCAACATTCACATTTGAAATAAAAGATATATGGGGAGAACCGGAAGAAAATAAATTACAGCTTTTTACCCCTTTAAACGGAGAATTTATTATATCATCAGAGTCTTTTAAGAATATAGGTTTTACATGGGAAAATCTTGGCGAGAATATTGAATATACTTTCTTTTTAAAATCAGCAAAAGAATTGATTGAAACTGATACCAACTATATTGAATCTTTTGATTATGTTATTAATCCTGATTATAACCTGGAATTAAAAGATGGACCATATATATGGATGGTGAATGGATATGATGACAATTATAGCTTTTATAATTCAAATATAAGAAGTTTCAATATTTCATCTTCAGATAATTCCATGGATATTGAAGTATATGATTCATTTGATAAAACCGCCAATCCTCTTGATACCATCTCTTTCTACGCTTCAAACACAGCAAATCAAATTGAATATCACATATTGCTTTTCACTCCATGGCAAGAGGTTTGGACATACCCCGGTATTTTTGAGACATCATTAATTGGAAATCCAAATGAAGAAATTACTATAGAATTATGGCAATTATTTAACAAATTACAATATGGTGATATATATTATTATGCAATATTAGCAGACGATGGAAACGAAACCATAATTTCTCCTGTAAAATCATTTATATACGATCCACTGTTAAAAGGAAATTACGTGTCATTTGCTCCACAGTATCTTGAAAATAATCAAAATACCTTCCAACTTAATACTTCAGGAGATGATTTAACAGAAGTTTATGGCATAGAATTTTATTTAAAAACTGATCCTGAAATAACCTTTGATGCTAGTAATATTTCCATTTCGGATTCCGATATAGATTTTTCACTAATAAAATCTTCCATAAAATTTGATGATTATACCGATGAAGAATATAAAGAAATTATTATATCTATAATATTCAAATCTCCTTTAGATTTATCAGATACAGAAATTGCATCTTTCACATTAAATAATGATTCCATTGTATATGGAACAACAATAGAAATTACTGATGCCTTTATTTTATTTGAAGAAAATAAAGCGCCTGTTTTGCTTGAGATAGAAAATTCACTTGAAGTTCACGGACAATAGGAGGTGTTTTGAATGAAAAAATTCTTATATTTGTTTTTTATAATACTGATTATTTCACTGTTATTATCAGCCTGTATTAAAGACAATAAAGTTATAAATGAAAACAATAATTTGAATATTTCAAGAATTATAGATATAAGTTTTAATGATAATGTTGCTGTTGTCACCTCAAAGGTGACAGCAGATTCTTTCGAATTTTTAATAACGAATGTTTCTCCAGATAAAATTGAAATTCCTTCAATGTTTATGAATATTGTAAAAGAAAAAGAAGATAAATTGTTAGTAGCAATTTCAACCATAAATTTTGTAAATGCTGGTGATGTACTTTTAACCATTAAAGCAAATAATTTTAATATCGAAAAAATTGATTATTTTTCAAGAAATACTTTAACCAAACAATATAATGATTTTGATCCTTATAATTGGAAATGGGGTGGACTGTTGGGTGATTTTAACCTGAGCGGAAAAGTGGATCTAACAGATTTTTCATCATTTGTTTATTATTATGGAATGAATTCATGCAATGAAGATGTACCTGATGAATTTTCAAGATTTGATATAGGTCCAGCTTTAAATATAGTTAATAAGGGTAATTGGAAATATGTTTATGACTATAAATTAGAGGACTGGCAAGTAAATATTATCGATTTTTCAATATTTACAGCAAACTATGGTTATAGTATTCTTGAAAGTCCTTCTGGAACAATTGTACTAAATAGCAACATAGATATAACTTCAATCTCCACACCTGCTTATAATGATGTTTTAACTGTTTTAAAAAGTCTTCCTGATGAAATACATAATATTAACGATATATTTTTTAATCACAAGGAATATATTGAATCATTAATGCATGCCATTACAAATAATAATTTTCAGAATTTCATTTTAAATTTAATAAATATTCCTGAAAATTTAGAAGAATCATTAATTAATATAATAGAAGACCTTGGAGTATTTTCTCAAAAACTTTCCATAAATGATTATCTTGATGAAAATATAAAATGGGAAATAAATGATTTTGATTGGAATGGCGATGGAATTATAGATAATAATACAGAATTACATATAGCTGCTACTGTAACTTATTATGGGCAAGAACCACAAAAAGGATCTTTTGGCCTTTATACTGATATATTATTAAAACTTGATGATATAGATAATATTGATTTTATAGGTATAGATAAAAACACACCAGGAGATGCTATATTTGACTGGGAATTTTTGACAAAAAAATTGAATTATGAAGATCTTTCTGATTATTCTCTTACTTTTGATGAAAATGATTATCTAATAGTTGATGAAGGTTTGATTTCAATGATGGCATTTATATTCAATAATATCTATGTACATGGAAGTGCTTTTTTTCTATACGATTTAAATAATCCATCTGCCACTATAACCTCCATTCTGCAAAGCGATTCTCTTGAGGCTTCTTTAGATGAATTATTTTTAACTTTGGCAAGCGATTACACTATAACTGCATCTGAAATGGAAAATAACATTTTTGGTGAAATGTTAAAACCTCGAGATGATTTTTTCGAAACAAGAGTTGCTTCAATACAAAACTCTATATTCTCTCAAAAGGATATTATAAGAACGGCATTAGAAGATTCGATTATAGATTATCTTCCACAGGAACATGACATAACTTCTGGCCCCTTTGAAATTTTTAACATTTGGGATATATATAGTTCAAACTTTTCAGAACTATTTACTAATGATATAAATATTCCTATTCATATTTTTGGTCCAATTATGATATATCCCGCTGTATTTTTCGAAAATCCAGAAGATTTTAAAGATTTAAGTATATATTTACCAGATATCACTCTTGAAGGAACTATTGATTCTAAAGAAATTGAAAAGATTATTATTGATTTTCCGGATCCTTATTTTAATGGATTAATAAGTGGAATTGAAAATCCATTAATAATATCTACTATTGATTTTAATCAAAATATGCAAAAACCTCAAATAATAAATTATGAAATGGAAGGAATTACAAGAATCAGGCCTGATGATGATGGTATTCCAACCTCAGAATTAGCTTTAAGGTTTGATGTGAATATATCTAATCCAGAAAGTGTTCAAAAAGTTGAAGTATGGAAAAATGATGAATATATAACTGATTTATATTATGAAAGAGATAATTATTATTTTAATGAAGAACTTTTTGATGTTATAACTTTAAATTTCTATGAAGATGCTAATTACACCGTAAAAGTTTATAATTATAATAATGAAGTAGTCGATTCAAAAACCTTATATTTAGGAAAACTATATCCAGAAAATTCTTTAGAAATAACTTCTCCTTATAATTTTAGTATATATACTCCTGGTGAAAATATTACGCTTCAATGGAATAACAATTTAAATTTACCTTATGAAGGAGCAGAAATTAACATAGCTAAAATTAACGAAATTACAAATATGGTTGACTGGGAAAATAGAAAGAGAGTTGCTGATGATTATGTTCCAGATACACCAAATTTTTCAATAACTGATCTATCTTATAATATTCCTGCTAATATTTTCGAGTCATCTGGAATGTATTTAATTGAACTGGTTATTTATAATTGGTCTGAAAATACTTCTTTTGAATATCATACTATTATTGGAATTCAATAACTTTTGATAAATATTTTTATTAAAATAAATAAAGGTGCGCTACCTGCGCACCTTTTATACTTTTCTTTTATATATAATTATTTGAATTCTATCAGAAACATCTTCAGATGTATCAGATATATCTGCAATCCTATGAACAAGCTTTTTTAACTGTATTTTTTTTGCAAGTGATATATCAAGTGAAAATATTTTTCTTATTGTATTTCTTTCTATAATATCAGTCTCATGCTCATAATTTTCGGTTTTTAAAATCATTTCATTAGCCTTTTCAAAATTTTCAAACATCTCTTTTGCAGCTTCTTTAACTGCTTTATATGTTACCTGGGATTTTTTTATGAGCTCAACCAGATCTGGTAATATTTCATCTGGAACTGATAAATTTTGAAGCTCTATTTCATCAGCAACACCTTCTGCTTTATTTGCAATCCTATCCATAGACTCAACAGTACCAAGCAAATCCCCTCTGAAATTAGGCAAAAAAGCTCCTGAATACATTTCTGATTCTACCTGCCTTCTAATATGATCTGCCTCGGTTTCTGCATTTCTTACTTTATCTGAAAGCTCTCTTATTCTTTCAGGTTTTGTATCTAAATTTTTTATTAATTCTACAAGCACTTCTATTGTTCTGTCAACAGCATCAAGATGTTGATCAAATAATTCTATAATTTTTTTCTCTTTTTTACCAAAAAATAATCCCATATTTGGCACCTCCTGCTAAATACTTATTTTAAAAATTGCTCTAAACACAAAGTATATAATCGCTGTAATTATTCCTGCTGAAATAGGTGTATTAACCCATGCACTTAATATTTTGAATAATATCTTTTTATTTGTTAATCTTGAGCCTCTCGCATAGCCAGCACCAATTACTGCACCAACTATCGCCTGTGATGTAGAAACTGGTATACCAAGTAATGCATATATCCACACTGTTATTGATTCACCAAGCACAGCAATTGCTGCAGAAAAATAATCAAGTTCTATTATTTGACGGCCAACTGTCATCATAACTTTATAACTATATGTTAATACTCCAAAAGATATTGCAAGCCCCCCAACCAGTGCTGCCGTACTAACACCTATTGAACTGGCAAACACGCCTGTAATATTTGCAACATTATTTGCACCAAGAGAATAAGACCCATATGCTCCAATAATAAGAGTGGCAATTTGAACAACTCTTTCTTTCATATATATAGATTTTATTTTATTAAAAGGAATTGATAGAATTTTATAGGAAATAAATCCAAAAATCATACCTCCAATTGGTGTTCCCACCCATGCCAGAACCAGTTTCAAAATTATTGACCAATTTACCCCACCTTCTATCAATCCAACTGCCATAATTGAACCAACTATCGCCTGAGAAGATGAGACGGGAACTCCAAAATATGTCATTACTGTCATTGTAATTGCTGCTGACAATACTGAAATTGACCCAGAAATCAAACTCTGTGCTGTAACGTTACTAATTGTTTCTATTCCTTTAGCTCCTCCTAATACTGCTCCAATTAATATAAAAATTGCAGAAATAATAGTAGCTGTCCGATATTTTACAATTCTATTTGATACCGCTGTACCAAAAATATTAGCTGCATCATTTGCACCCAATGACCACCCAAAAAATACTGCCGGTAATAAATAAAAAAACATATTCCCACCTTCTTTATTATAACTCAAATATATATAGTATTATATTTTATAATAAAAAGGGGAAATTATAAAATTCAAAAACATTCAATAACATTTAATTACAAATATTTAAACCTAAATATAATCGTAATTCTATATTTTATAAAAAAATAAAAAAAGAGGAATTACCATTCCTCATTTAAATCCTTTTATATCTGGTAATTCCTCTTTCTTATTAAAGAAATTCCTCAAATTTTCCAATTCTGAATCTAAAATATCCGGATTGACAATAATTTTAAAACTTAAACCTATTAAAAATGTTTTGATTAATTCCGTCGTATTTTCTAGATTTTCTAAACCTATTTCATGCATCTTTAAAAATTCTTTTATTGTATTGGTAAAATTCATATCAAGCAATCTCGCTTTTCTTGAAACTTTTTTTTGCCTATATGGATAAGTCAATATTTGAGAAAAGGCTATCATATATTTTGGTGGAGCATATATTCTTCTAATTTTTTCTTCAGCAGTCATAGTTCTTTTTTTAAAAAATTCATTTATCCAATCTTCTAAAATACTTTCACCTGTAGCGACTAATGCACCATCTTTGGATCCGAAATAATAGTGTAAAGAAGCTATCGTTAAATTAGACATCTCAGAAATATGTCTGGTAGTTGCTTCAGCTATTGATTCCTCCGTTATTATTTTAATTATAGAATCCATTAAATTTTCTTTTCTTTTTGCTCTTAATGTTGGATTTGGCCTTCTTGCCATAAAAATTAACCTCCTTTTTATCATTTTATAAACAAATTATATCATCATTTTATATCATTGTCAAATCACCTGATATATTAATATAGTTAATTTTTTGTAACAAAACAGTTTCTAAATATTCTCTAAAATTTTAAAAAGGGTGTCCAAAAAGTTTTATTAGTTGTTTTTACAGTTGATAATAAAAAAAGGCGCTTTCGCGCCTTTTTTTATTCTGATAATTCTTCATTTTCTATGAGTAAATTTTTCAACTCTTCTATCATTCTGTTATATGCTTCTTCTGCGGTAATTTTATCGTATAAGAAATCACTTGTTACTGTTCCCAATGCTCCTCTAATATCATACCATGCTGCAGGTTTTGGATCTGGAACAGCTGTTTTCAATGAATTCAATGCTATTACAGGTTTTTCATCATTTGCTACATATGACTTCCATTGTGGTGTCTCAACAACATCTTTTCTTACTGGAACATAACCTGTATTTACTGCCCAATATGCCTGATTAACTTTATCTAATAAAAATTTCATAAACATCCATGCTGCCTGTTTTTGAGCTTTTGATGCCCATGCAAACATTATCAAATCTGTTCCTGCTATTGGTGAATGAGGTACTCCATCAACTGAAGGTAATGGTGCCCATGTCCATTCATATTTTCCTTTTATTGATTTTTCTACATATGGTTTTCCTGCTATTGTTCCCATATACATTGCTATCTGTCCGTTTCCAAATGGGTCATTTAAATATCCTCCCTGCACAAATGCAACCTCATCTGTTTTTAATTTTTTCATGAAGTTTAATGTTTTGATTGTTAAATTCTTATCCAACACAATCTTCCATTTTCCATTACCTGCATAATCTAATACTCTTCCATTCATTGCATACAAGAATGTTTGAAAATCATCTACAGTAGTTCTATACCCTAATCCGTATTGATCTATCTGACCATCACCATCAACATCTTCTGTTAATTGCTTTGCTACTTCATATAATTCATTCAATGTTTTTGGCGGTTCTACACCATATAAATCAAACAAATCAACGTTATAATATGTTGTATATACACTTTTATTAAATGGAATTGAATAAATGGTGTCTCCCCATACTGAAATATCTTTAAATACTTTGTATATCTGATTTTCCCATACTTGCTTAAACTCTGCATCCCCATATATAAACTTATTTAATGGTTCAACTATTCCTTCACTTTGAAGATATTTTGATGTCCAGTTTGAATATGCCTGTGCTATAACTGGTAAATTATCTCTTGTACCTTCATTATATGCAACAACTGTACTCAATAATTTCCTTGATAATGCACCGTAATTACCGACATAAACTGGAACGACCTCAACATACGGATTTTCTCTATTAAATGCTGCAACTAATTCCTCTAACGTTTTACCATGTCCCCCACCCATAGCATGCCAGAATTCAACTTTAATTTTTTCGCCAAAAGAAAAGATCATAACAAACAGCAATAAGGCTACCAAAAGTAACTTTTTCACCTATAACACCTCCTGAATAGATTTGATGAACATAATATTATACTACATGAAACATAACAAAATCAAATTAAATTTTTTCAAGTATTTTTAATAATTCCTTTTTAATTACATCTAATCCATTATTATTAATTATTTTAAAGTCATATTTATATTTTATATCTTTCTGGGCTAACATTATATTTTTAGCTTTTTCAACAGATATCCCCCTTAATTTTGTTAATCTTTCCAACCTATTTTTTTCTGTCGACTCAACAAATATTATATAATCACATATTTTATCCAGTCCTATTTCTTTTATTAACGCTCCATCTATAAAGATTTTCTTTGCGTTTAACTTTTTAATTATTTCTTCTACTTGTACCTTTATTTTTGGATGGGTAATCGAGTTTAGTATTTTTAATTTATTTTTATCTTCAAACACTTTTTTTGCCAGTTTTTTTCTATCTATCTCACCATTTTCGAATACATTTTCTCCAAAATTCTTCTTTAACATTTCTTTTACTTCTTTATCTTTAAGAACTTCATGTCCAATTTTATCCAGATTGAGAACAATATAGCCAAGATCCCGAAGAACCCTGGCTACTGTACTTTTTCCACTACCAGCATAACCTGTTATGCCAATAATTTTCATAATATAAACTTTTCCTTTTTTTCAAATTTTTCTTTTACTTCATTTGCAAAATTCTCATAACCTTCTCTACCCATTAAGGCATATGTAACTTTCTTACCAAGTTCAACTCCAGGTTGATCATAGGCATTTATTTCGAGTAATTTTCCCATTATAGCTGTCTGAAACTCATAAACAAAGAAAAACTGCCCTACATTAAATGCGTTTATTTCTGGAAAAATAACTTTCATATTTGGCTTTCCGTGTTCTGTTAATGCATATTCTGTGCCAAATAATTCTGTGTTTAATAATTCGGATAACGTTTTTCCACCCAGATATGAAAGAGCTGAAAATTCTTCATGTATTTTTGGTATTTTTATATCTCTTTCAAACTTTTCTAATTTTATAAATGTAACCACTTTATCATCAGGACCTTCATTATATAATTGCACTTGAGAGTGTTGATCAGTTGCACCCAAAGCTTTAACAGGTGTTTGACCTACGTTCACTACTTCTCCATTAATATTATATTTCTTCCCCAAACTTTCAGCCCACAATTGTCTATACCAATCAGCCAATAATAACAATTTGTTTGAATAGGGCATCATTACCGAAATATTATACCCTTTTTTATAATAAAGAAAATGTAATAATGCATTTAATGCCGCTGGATTTTCATAAATATTTTTATTAGATACTTTTTCAAACATTGTCTTTGCACCATTTATTAAATCTATTATATCTATTCCTCCTGCTAAAGCAGATAATAATCCCACAGGAGTTAAAACACTGAATCTTCCACCTACTTCCTGTGGAATTTCTAATGTTTCAATTCCCTCTTCTTTTGCAATTTTTCTCAAAATACCATTTTCAGGATCTGTAGTAAATATTATATGTTTTTTCGGATCTAATCCATAGCTCTCAATTATTCCTCTTGCAATTAAATAATTGGACATTGCCTCTGCAGTTGTTCCAGATTTTGAAATAACATTAAATAATGTCTTATGTGGGTTAATCTGATCTAAAATAGATGCAACAAAATCAGGATCAACATTATCAACAATAAATATTTTGGGTGTTTTTCTATTTTCCATATAATTATAATTTAATGGGTTTAATGTGGTTTGCAAAGCAATATTACCAAGAGCCGATCCACCTATTCCTAAAACTACAAAACTTTCAAATGATTGAACCCATTCCTGAATATCAAGTATTTTATCTAAATATTTTGGGTTTTCAAGTAATTTTATAAAACCGGGCTTTTCATCCAGAATTTCTGAGATTATTTTCTCTATTTTTTCTTTATATTCATTTATTTCTTCATATTTGATTCCTTTATCTATATTAGGAAAAAACATATTAGTAAAATCAAATTTTATTCCTTTCATATTACCCCTCCCATAACTGAATTGATATTAATAAGTTAATATACTTTCAACTCTCAAATTCGACAATTTTTCTCTTGGATTCAAAAAGCTCAATTCAATTAAACATAAAACACATGAAACTTCTGCTTCTAATTTTTTTACCAATGTTTCTATAGCCTGAATTGTACCACCCGTCGCTAAAACATCATCTACAACCAATACTTTTTCACCCTTTGATAATGCATCTTTATGCATCTGAATTTTTGCTTCACCATATTCAAGTGAATAAGAAACTTCAACTACATCATATGGCAATTTCCCTGGTTTTCTTATAGGAACCAATTTTTTCCCTAACTTATAGGCAAGAGCTGACCCAAATAAAAACCCCCTCGCTTCTGGCACTAAAATTGTGTCAAAATCTAATTTTTCCACTTTTTTTGCCATTTCGTCTATTACTTCTCTGAATGCATCAGGATTAGCGAGTAGAGGTGTTATATCTTTAAATATTATACCCGGTTTCGGAAAATCCGGTATATCTCTAATATACTTTTCAAAGTTCATTTTTATTCCTCCTTAATTTTTATTGACACAGGTATTTTACCATATTTTTTTTAAAATACAATATATATACCGAATATATATTATAATAATAAAATATGAAAAAAATAACATAAGTAAAGTTAATGCTACTAATGTCCAAAAAATTCAATAATATTTTTCACACAACATTTGTGTCTTTATTCAAACTTTTCAGGTAGTCTAAAAACAAAAAAAGGCCTTTAATGTGGCCTTTTCTTGTTTTTAATATTATACGATAAGAAAAAAACTATTTTCCTTTCTAATTCTATTAAAGTTACTTTATTACCTTCTTTTAGCGTTTCAAAAGCAGCTTTTAAAACAAGAAGCCTTGGATATTTATTTAATGTTATTTTAACTGGATCAAGTTTATTAAAGTTTTCTTTACTTTCAACATCTAATGTTTTCATTTTTTTATCACTCCCTTCAAAAAAAACACTTGACAAAAATAAAATTAGATGTTATAATCTAATCGCTTAAGTTATTTGGGCTCGTAGCTCAGTTGGTGAGAGCTTCCGGCTCATAACCGGGAGGTCGGTGGTTCGAATCCACCCGAGCCCACCAAAACGACGGGGTATTTACCCCGTTTTTTTTATACCTATTTATTATTTTAATATATTTTATTTTTTTTGTCAAGTTTTTTCAATTTTTATGTTAATTTTTTAAACCCATTCTGAGAAATATATTATCCAACAAGAATAATATATATAAATAATCACTTCCCTTTTTTATTTATATATTTTATGATATAATATTAATTAATCAGGTGATATATTAATAAAAGGGTGGTGTTTATGAATAAAAAGTTACTTTTAATATTAGTTTTATTTAACTCATTGCTTTTATATGCCGTGAGAATCATTCCTCTATCGGGCAATATTATAGAGGGAAAGTTACTTTCGATAAACAATTCACAAATTTTTTTAAAAGTAAATAATAAGGTGACTAAATTACCTGTTTCCGAAATCAAAACTTTTGAATTTTCTGATGATGAAAAAGAAAAGATGTTTTTTTCATTAAACAATAATTATACATTCAAAGGCTATTTGATTCAGATAAAAAATGATATCTTTATTTTCAAAAACGATGATAAGTTTTTTTATATACATAAGAATGATCTAAAAATAATAGTCACAAAAAGAAGAATTATTTCCAGTATAATAGCTACTGATTTTGGAAGGTTTTATTTTACACCTGTAAAAATAATTTCAAATAAATTATGGACTGTAAAAACAAGATATGGCATCTTTTCTTTACCTATAAATACTATAAAATCGTCTTTCAGACCGGATATTTCAAGTATTAATAAAAATATTGTATATTTAACAAACGGAGACTATTTCTTCTATAACTCGGTATCTATAAAAGATTCTTTATTTGATTTTTCTATATATAATTTCAATATAAATATTCCAAAAGAAAAAATATTGTTTTTAAAAGATTATTCATATAATCCATTGAAAATTTCTTCTGAAAAAATATATAGACTCAATATAAATGGAAATAATTATTTCTTAGATGACTACAAAATTTATGATAATAAAATTTTTCTGGATAATACCGTTATTGAAAACCCGAAAATTAAGTTTATATCCAATTCTATAATAAATTTATTTGTCATAAATGATGTTTTTTATAGCGGAGTTTCTATTGATGAAGAATATTTTTACGCTATTGGATATTCAAAAAAACTGTATGAATTTGATATATCTCATGGAATACATCATACATATAATTTAAATTCTTATTCTTATGATTTTCCTGTAATTTATGATAATAAAATATTTATATCCGAGTTCAGAAATAAACTAAGCATTATCGATAAAGAAACTAACAAAACAAAATATCTAAAAGTTGATAATCCATATTCTGGAGTTACTATTTTTAATGAAAAAGATTATTTGCTGCATTTATGGTCTGAGAAATTATTATTAATTAACGATGAAAATATATTATATTCATATAACGTTATTACATCAAAAAGAAGCCCATTGATTGATTATGAAGGATATATTATTGATCTGGATATTGGTGGAAATTTATATAAGTTTGATAGCAATTTAAATATTGTATTTTACATAAATTTAAATGGGAAAACAGATTATTTTAATATTGATAGTATGAATAATATTTATATTTGTGGCCCTGATAAAAACTTTACTGTTTTAGACAAAAATGGCAAATTACTATATTCATATGAATTAGACAATATTCCTTATTCATTTCCTCTCATAGATGAAAAAAATAAAATAGTTTATGTCGCATCAAAAGATACATATTTATATGCTTTGAAAAATGGAAATATTTTATGGAAGAAAAAAATAGGATATGTCCCTGGAACTGGAGTTTTGACTGAAAAATATATTATCTTAAATACATTAGATCAGGATATTTTATTTATAAATAAAACAACAGGTGTTGTGGAGAAAAGTTTTAACCTGGGATATGGTGCAAATTTATCGATGGATAATAAAGGTTTCTTATATTTCGCTTCTTCAAAAGGAATTGTTGCTATTATTGATGTTAATGATTTTGTTTTAAATCAATATAAATTTAATCCAAAACATACGGGAAATCCATATATAAAATAAAAAAGCCCATTACGGGCTTTTTTATTAAAATATTAATCCACCATTGTTCCCTTTGTTATTTTTTTTCATTTGTTCCAATTGATTTAATAAATCCGGAGAAGCTATACTAATATCCGGGCCTTCCGCCTGTTGAAGCATTTGTTTCAATTGTTCTTCATATTCCTTCATTTTTTTCTTCATTTCTTCTAAATCGATTTTTATCCAATTTAATATATCCTTAGACATTTCTTTTGCCTTTTCTTCAGGCAATTCTAAGCTTTTCCCTTCTAATTCTGTATGGGCTTTAAATTCATCTTTAATAGCATCCACCAGATTTTCTTCTGTTAATAATTCATTTTTATATAACACTCTTAATGCTATATTAGTTCTGAATTTTAAATCCTCTAAAGACATTTCTAAACCTTCTAATTTTGCCATAATAACATTTATAAGTTGATCTAAAGACACCTGCATCTTAAAACCTCCCTTTCTTTTCTCAATAAATTATATAAATACTTCTTTAAATTACTATTTCTTTTATTTCATAAATAATAATTTTATTTGTCTTTTTATGTTATAATTTAGACGCAAGCATTTTTAATACCCTGTCCAAAAATAGATAAACATTTGAGGAATTCTTAACAATTTTCTTTGAAGAGGTGAAAATATGGAGTTATTAAATTCTTTTTTTACTTCTTTTTATGGAAAAAAGATTTTATTTTCATTAGGAATAATTATAATTTTATATATAATAAGAAAGATAAACTATATCATTGTTATAGAAAAAATAGAAAATTCAAAATCTAAATACTATTGGAATAAAACTTCTAATTATCTACTAATTTTAATTGGCATTTTATCGATCGGAAGATTATGGTTTGTTGGTTTTCAATCTATTTCCACATTTTTAGGCCTTTTTTCAGCTGGTCTTGCTATTTCTTTAAGAGAAATTATAACAAATTTTGCTGGTTGGCTATATATTATATCAAAAAAGCCCTTTGTTATCGGAGATAGAATTGAAATCGGAAAATTTGCTGGTGATGTTATTGATATAAGCGTATTAAACTTTACCATTTTAGAAATTGGAAATTGGGTAAATGCTGACCAGAGTACAGGAAGAATCATCCACATACCAAATGGGATAATTTTTAATCAAAATCTAGCAAATTATACTAAAGATTTCAAATTTATATGGAATGAAATACCTATCCTAATAACCTTTGATAGTAACTGGAAAAAAGCTAAAGGGATTTTATTAGATATTGCAAAAAAACATGCTGAACATTTGAGTAAAGAGGCTGAAGAAAAATTAAAAAAAGCTGCTGCTAAATATATGATTTATTATAAAAAATTAACTCCTATTGTATATACTTCTGTAAAAGATAGTGGAATATTATTAACTATAAGATATTTATGCCAACCAAGAAAGAGAAGAGGTTCTTCACATGAAATTTGGGAAGAAATTTTAGAAGAATTTTCAAAACATTCCGATATAAATTTTGCTTATCCAACACAAACTATACATATAGAAAAAAATTAATATTTATTTTATATACCAATAATGAAACAGCAGGGACATCAAAAATTATATCCTAACCCTGCTGCTTTATGTGATTTTAATTTTTTCATTATTTCTGTATAATCCATATTGTGTTTTTCCGATAGTTCTCTTACGGTTTTTTCAAAATCATAATCATTTTTCTTAAGCATTATTGAAACTTCATCATATCCAAAAACGTCTATTAACGGTGTTATTAAAGTAAATGATTTTGCAAGGTTTTCTTTACATTTTGATTCATCCGGTTCTATTAATTTTATATAATTTTTTAAAGATATAACTGCATTTTTTAAAAATTTTATTGATTTTAATGTGTAATGAATTATCAATGGTGTAAGATGGTTTAATTCTAAATTCCCCAAACTGGACGCAGTTGTTATTAAGTTATCAAAAGAAATTACACTCATTGATAATTGAACCACATATTCTGGAATTACAGGATTTACTTTTCCTGGCATAATTGAACTTCCTGCTTGAATTTTTGGTAATATTATCTCATTTATTGCATTTGAACCTAACAATCTAATATCATTGGATATTTTTATTAAATTCACAGCTAAAGATTTTAATAAGCCACTAATTTCTGAAAAAACATCTAAATTTTGAGTAGTATCTATAAGATTTTCTGCTTTTGCTATTCCTATTTTTGTAATTTCCCTCAATTTGTTTGTAATTTTCAAAATATAATCTTTTGGTGCAGATATACCCGTACCTATAGCTGTTCCTCCAATATTAACGCTTCTTATTCTTTCTTCTACTTTATATAATCTCCATCTATCTCTACTTAATGCGTCAGCCCAGGCTCCAAATTCCTGCCCCAATAAAATGGGTACTGCATCCATTAGTTGTGTTCTTCCTATTTTTCTTATCTTTATAAAATCCTTTTCTTTTTCTTGAATCTTATCCTGAAGTTTAATTATTTTTTCAATTAATTCTCTTAAATCCTTTATAATTGCTATCTTTCCTGCAGTCGGAAAAACATCATTTGTTGATTGATGCATATTCACATGATCCAAGGGGTTAACTATATATTCTGATTTTTGCCCTCCTAAAATTTCTGTAGCTCTATTTGCAATTACTTCATTTATATTCATATTTATAGACGTTCCTGCTCCTCCACTTAAAGGATCTACAATTATCTCTTTTTTTAATTCCGGCCATTCTTCACAACTTTTAACTATTGCTTCTGATATCTCTTTATCTAAATATCCTAATTCATAATTAAGTATAGCCGCTGATTTCTTAACCATAAACATTGCCCAGATGAAACTTTCACTAAAAATTTCACCTGTTTTAGGAAAATTCTTTAAAGCCCTATGTGTATGTATTCCATAATAAACATTTTCAGGAATCAGAACTTCTCCAATAAAATCTTTTTCTACTCTCATAATCCACTCCTTATACTTTTTTTAATTCTGGAAAAATGTCAAGTGCTCTATCTAATACACCGTGTAAATAAGATATTATTACCCCGTAATTTACTATTGGAATTTCATACATCTTTGCTATATTTATTCTCCTTAACATACTTTTTCTGGTAAGTGTACATCCTCCACAATGTATTATTAGTTTTGCATCTCTAACAATTTCATAATCCGGAAATTCTGTGCCAGCAAAAAATTCTATATTTAAATTTATACCCAGGTGGTTGGTAAGCCATCTTGGTATTTTTACTCTTCCAATATCCTCTGTTAAAGGTCTATGAGAACATCCTTCCATAATAATAATTTTATCATTTTCTTTTAAATTTTCAATTGCTTTTACACCTTCAGATAAAATTGCCAGATCACCTTTATGTCTGGCTTCTAAAATTGAAAATGTTGTTAAGGGAATATCTATGTCTATATCAGAAACAACTTTCATTACACTTTGTGAATCTGTCACTACAAGATCTGGTTTTTGATTCAATTTTTCTATTGTATATCTTAACTCTCTTTCTTTTGTAACTATTACAATTGCTTCTCTATCTAATATTTCTCTTATTGCTGTTACCTGAGGCATTATTAATCTTCCTTTTGGTGCCCCTAAATCTATAGGTACTACTAATACTATTAACTGCCCTGGTTCAATTAAATCGGCTATTAGCGGAACTTCTTCCAAAGGCGGTAAAATCATAGCTATTTTTTCTTTTAATCTTTCTATATTCTTTTTCTCTTTTGCCGAAATTTCAATAATTTCTTTTGTATATTTTAAATATGATTTCTTAATAATATCAATATTTTTTATTTCATCTATTTTGTTTATAACCACTAAAAAAGGAATATCAAGTTTTTTGAAATTATCTATCAGCATTTTTTCATATTCAGAAATATTATCAGTTACAACCAATAATGCTATATCTGCTTTATACAAAGCTTTACTTGCTTTTTTTACTCTTTTTTCACCAACTATTCCAGTATCATCAATACCCGGAGTATCAACCAATGTTACCGGTCCTAAAGGTGCAAGTTCCATACTTCTATAAACTGGATCTGTCGTTGTGCCTGGCATATCGCTTGTAATTGCAACCTCTTGATTTAATATTGCATTTATTAACGTTGATTTTCCAACATTTCTTTTACCGGTAATTGCTATATATTTTCTATATCCTTTTATTGCCGAAGCCATAGCTTTCCTCCTTATTAACTATTTAATAATGGTAATTTTCTTAATGTATATGGTGGAATTCTTAATCCCATATTAACAATTTGTCTGGCAGTATCTAATAAATCAACTTTTATCTTTTCATCGTATATATTATAATTTTCTCTATATTTATCAGGTGTTAAATTAACCATAATAACATTACAGCCACAATTAAGCGCTTTAAATTGATATTTTCTATCTATTGTTCCCAAAGCTGTTGTTGCTGGCATCTGAGCATATGGTATTGCTAATCTCGTTGCTGCATATGCATTTAAAGTTAATTCTGCAGAACCATTTTTATATTCTTCAAATGGTGTATTATGTGTTGCGATAAAAGGACCTATACCTATCATTTTTATATTATGGTTTTTCATGAATATTATATCCTTTGCTATATCTTCAATCGTCTGACCAACAAGGCCTATAATATTCCCAGACCCGGTAATATATCCTAATTTCACAAGATAATCCAACAATTCTATTCTTTTATTATAATCTTTATCTGGATGTATATTTTCAAATAGGTTCTTATTAATCGTTTCATGTTTTAATAAAACCTTTGAAGCTCCTGCTTTTCTAAATCTTTCATAAGCTTTTTTGCTTCTTTCACCTATAGATATTGAAACCGCTGTTTTTAATTCATGGTGTATTTTATAAATCAAATTCTCTAACTCTCCATCACTATAATAATCATCTTCCCCAGATTGTAATATTATAGTGGTCAACCCCATGTTCACTCCATTTCTTGCTATTTCAAATATTTCGTCTGAAGGGATTCTATACCTTTTTACCTGCTTATTTTGCGCTCTTATTCCACAATAATAACAACTTTTTTTACAGTAATTGCTAAATTCTATTACTCCTTTCAAAGTTATTATATCTGTATTTAATCCTTTGTTAACAATATCTGCTATTTTAAAAATTTTTTCTCTTTGACTTTCATCTTTTAAAGATAATATCCATAATATCCTTTCATAATCTAACGTTTGATTTTCTAAAAAATAATCTATAATATTTTTTATTTCATCAGGCATCTCTAATCTTATATTAGTTAATTTTTCATATACTCTTTCGACTCTCTTTGATATTATAATCACCACCTAAAAATATAAATCTTAAAAATATAAATCTCTTTCTCCATTTTTAACCTTTTCTATTTTTTCAAGTAATTGTTCTTTCAATGGATTATTTTTCATATTTTTTATTTCTTCTTCTATTCTTCTAATACCTATTATTTTTGTTTTTTCAGGTGCATAATCTTCTATATATTCTAAAAATGTTAATATTGCATTTGGAGTACAAAATCTTTTCACAAAACCTGGAATAGCAAATTCCATAAAATGTTCTCCTGTTCTTCCAAGTCTATAACATCCTGTACAAAAAGATGGCAAATAACCTTCTTCAGCTAATTCCTCAATAATTTGATCTAATGTTCTATTATCTCCTAATAAAAATTGACTTCTTTTTAATTTTTCATCATCACTTTCATGATAACTCCCAACACCAATTGAAGATCCACCATCAATTTGAGAAACTCCAAATTTCATTACTTCATTTCGTATTTTTACCGGTTCGCGTGCTGTTAAAATCAACCCTGTATAAGGTACCGCCAATCTTAATATTGCTACTAATTTTTTAAAATCATCATCTGAAACTGCATATGGAGGCCTTTCAGCAAGAGGTGTATCTAATGCTGGTTCCATACGAGGAAAAGATATAGTATGCGGACCAACATTAAATCTTTCTTCAAAATGAATTGTATGATATAATAATCCCATAGCTTCAAATTTCCAATCATATAACCCAAATAACGCACCAATTCCTACATCATCAAGTCCTGCTTCAAACGCTCTATCCAAACCATACAATCTCCAGTGAAAATTAGATTTTGGACCACTTAAATGATATTTTTTATATGTTTCATAATGATACGTTTCCTGAAATATTTGAAATGTACCAATCCCTACTTCTTTAAATAATTTATAATCTCCAACTGTCTGAGGTGCTGCATTTACATTTACTCTTCTAATTTCACCCTTACCTACTTTTGTTTCATAAATAGTTTTTATTGTTTCTGTCATAAATTTAGCATCATATTTAGGATGTTCACCAAAAACCACTATCAAACGTTTATGTCCTTTGTTTTCCAGCGCTTTTACCTCTTCAACAACTTCATCTAAAGACAGACTCCTTCTTTCAATATGTTTATTGGTAATTCTAAATCCACAATATTGACAATTGTTTATACATTCATTACCTATATATAATGGAGCAAATAAAACTATTCTATTACCATATATTCTCCTTTTTAATTCTCGCGCGCCTTCAAATACTTCTTCCAATAAATCTTTATTTTCTACATTAAGTAATGTTGCCATTTCTTCTGGTTCAAGCCTATTTTTATTTAATGACTTTTGAATGATTTCTCTTACTTTTGCTGGATCAGGATTTTTAGTTTTCTCCAATAATTCAGATATTGTTTCTTGAGGAATAAATGATTTCAAACTATCTTTATCTTTAATATAAAACATACTATCACCTCATATCTTTAATGTTGTTGTTTTTACTTTAACAGATTCTATCTGCCCAATTTTCCCGGATAATGCTCCTAATTCGTCGGTCGTCATTTCAACAACCAAAAATATTATCGCTACGCCTTTCTCTCTCATTGGATATCCAACTCTTAAAAGTATTTTTTTTCCATAATTGTGTAAAATATCACTTACTTTTTGGTAAGCCAACTCCCTGTTATACACTATTATAGATACTGTACTAATTTTATTTTCCATAAAAAAATCCCCCTTCCTTATATATCATCAAGGAAGGGGAATATTATTATCCTATATTATTTCCCCTCCCTTGATGTTAGGATACTCCATTAGGATTGCTCCCTTCATCTCAGGAGAAATTATTCACTTTACCTGTGATTATTATAACAAATATTTATTACAAAAATATTAAAAAAGAATAGCCGGATGGCTATTCTTTTATTCAACATCAATTACTTTTTCTGATTCCCAAAGCCCATGTATATTACAATACGAATGAGCTATCAACGTTCCTTTTTTTGACAATTTTACATAAGTTAATACATGTGGCTCCGCTACAGATGGTCCAAACTCAAATCTTCCTAAATGAACTGTATTTGGGTCATTTTCATAATGAATATATAAATCTATCCAAGATATATGATGTTCTACTGTGTTAGGGTGGGGTATATCCTTTCCAACTTGAATTTCAATTTTAAATAATTCATCAGCTTTAACTTTTTCTGGAGCATCTATTACAGGTACATGTTTTTCATTTTTATAATCTGCACTTTTAATTACATCACCTAATTTCATTTTTTCACCTCACTAAAATTCTTTGAATTTTTCTTTTGAAGCACCACAAACCGGACAGTTTTCTGGAATTTCATCGAAAGTTGTATATCCACATATTTCACATATAAATATTTTTTTATCTTCTAAATCTTCATTTTTTTCTAAATATTCTTTCGCATCTCTATACATTTTTTCATGTATCTTTTCTGCTTCCAAAGCAAAATGAGCACTTCTTATCGCTTCTTTTTCTTCCTGAAACTCTGATGAATTTTTATATACTGGATACATCTCTTCAACTTCAAAACGTTCCCCAGCAGCAGAATCTTCTAAATTAGCATCTATAGCTCCTAAATATCCTAAAGCTTTGAAATGATTTCTAGCGTGAACAAATTCAGCATATGCTATTGCTCTCCATAATCTCGCTAAATTTTCTTTCCCCTGTGCTTCAGCATCTTCTGCGTAAATTGAATATTTCATATGAGCTTTTGATTCTCCACAAAATGCATCTTCTAAAAACTTTCTCGTCATTTCTCTTTTCACCATATTTCCACCCCCTATAAAATATTATTACAAAATTAAAATTATTACAGAATAAGTATATATCTTATAATTTAACTAATCATTTCTTTTAAGTAAATTATCAGTTAAACAAATTAATTAAGACTGTCCAAATGAATAAATATTCAAAAGACTTAAATCTAGATTAAAATTCTGAATTATGAATTCATAGATTCAATTTTTGCATTGATTAAATCTGTTTTTAAACGAAAAAAACTTATGTTTATATAATTCCTAACTACTTTTTTTAGCTCTTTTCCATTTACATTTTATTTACTTTAATAATCTTTTGTTTACTTGACAATTAAAGAGCATATATGTTAGAATACGAAAAAATAGAATGATATACAAAAAAAATATATTCGGGTGATATTATGGAATTAAGTAAAAATTTAGAAAGATTATATAAAGTACATATGATGATGATGTGGCATGCAAGGTCTTCTCCAGGGAAGATTAATGCCACTCTGTTGTTGTGCTGAGTGGAATTAATTGAGAAGGCCGGTTATGAAAATAACCGGCCTTATTTTTTTAAATCATATTAAAAAAAATTTTATCCGGAGGTGGTTGTAGTGAAAAAGGTTAGTATTATTATTGTATTATTAGCGACATTTGTATTGAGTTTAACCAGTTGTACAGGAGAGGAAAAAACTTTAAAAATTGGTGCGACAGCTGTTCCACATGCAGAAATTTTAGAGTTTATAAAAGACGATTTTGAAAAAGAAACTGGCTATAAGCTGGATATTGTAATATTCAATGACTATGTTCAGCCTAATATAGCTCTCGAAGAAGAACAAATTGATGCAAATTATTTTCAACACATACCTTATTTAGAAGAATTTTCAAAAAATAAAGGATATACAGATTTAGTTTCAATAGCAAAAATTCATGTTGAACCTATGGGATTTTATTCTAAAAAACCAATAAAAGAATTTAAATCCGGTGATAAAGTCGTAATTCCAAATGATGCAACAAATGAAGGAAGAGCCTTATTGTTACTACAGGAAAATGGCTTAATAAAATTAAAAAATACTAATTCTTTAAAAGTTACTATTAATGACATAAAGGAAAATAAGTATAACTTAACTTTTGTTGAATTGGATGCTGCATATTTACCAAGAACATATAAGGAAGATACTTCTATAGTTGGAGCAGTAATAAATACAAATTATGCTATTGAAAATGGCTTAAATCCTTTAAAAGATGCCTTGTTTATTGAAGATGCTAATTCTCCATATGCCAATATAATTGCTGTAAAAAGGAAAAATGAAAATAACAAAATAATAAAAAAATTAATTTCAATACTTCAAACTGAAAAGGTGAAAAATTTTATACTTGAAAAATATAAAGGTGCTGTAGTTCCTACTTTTTAAGGAGAGTGAATAAATTGTTTAAAGTAAAAAATCTAAATCTTACTTATGATGGAAAAAACTATGTATTAAAAGATATAAGTTTCAAATTAGAAAAAGGCGAAATTCTGGGAATTATTGGACTTTCCGGTGCTGGAAAGTCCTCTTTATTGAAAGCTTTGAACTTACTTAAAAAACCTCAGGGTGAAATTTTGTTTAATGATATTAATTTAACTAAACTATCAAGGAAAGAATTAAGGAAAATTAGAAAAAAAATAGGCGTAGCTTTTCAACATTATAATTTATTATCAAGAAAAACAGTTTTTGAAAATATATCCTTGCCTTTAATTTTAAATAAGGATACTGAAATAAAGAAAAAAGTATCTAATATTATAAAAAAAGTTGGTCTTGAACATAGAAAAAATGCATTTCCAGCACATCTATCAGGTGGTGAAAAACAGAGAGTCTCAATTGCAAGAGCTATAGTTTCCAATCCTGATATTTTATTTTTAGATGAACCAACATCAGCACTTGATCCCAAAACCACTGAAAAAATTCTTGAATTAATATTAAAAATAAATAAAGATATGAAAATTTCAACGATTATAGTAACACATGAAATGGATGTAATAAAGAGAATTTGTGATAAAATTTTGTATTTAAAAAATGGAAAAGTTCATTATTTTGGTGAAGTTTATAAATTTTTTTCTGAATTTGAAAAAGAATTGAATGAAGAATTTTATAAAGATATTAATTATGATTATAGTAAGTTGAAATTTAAAAATGGAAAAATAATAAAAGTTATTTTCTATGGCGAAAGCGTTGGAAAACCCATATTAAATGAAATATCTAAAAAATATGATATTACCTTTAATATATTATACGGAAAAATAGAAGACTTCAAAAATGCACCTTTCGGAAAATTAATTCTGGAAATAGAAGGAGAACAGGCAAATAATTTTATAAATGATTTAAAAAAACATGTTTATGCTTTGGAGGTGCTGGAATTTTGAATATTATAAACGAATTAATTAAAGCAACATTGGAAACATTATATATGACATTTTTTTCTGGTTTTTTAAGTATTATCTTTGGAATTCCTTTAGGAATAATATTATACTTAACATCTATCAGTCAACTAAAAATATCAAAAGTTGTATATAGGATATTTGACGTAATTATAAACATTTTTCGATCTATACCATTTATTATATTAATTGTTCTGGTTATACCGTTAACAAAATTAATTGCAGGAACAATAATTGGTCCAAAATCGGCAGTAGTATCTTTAACTATTGCTGCCATACCATTTATGGCAAGATTGAGTGAAAGCACTTTTAACTCGTTACCAAAAGAAATGATTGATACTGCATATACATTAGGAATGAATAATTTCGAATTTATAGTAAAAATACTAATTCCAGAAACATTGCCAAAAATAGTTGCTAATATAACTTTACTGCTAATAAATCTTGTCACTTATACTGCAATAGCAGGCGCAGTTGGTGCAGGAGGTTTAGGTGCAATGGCAATAAATTATGGATATCAGAGATTTAGATTTGATATTTTAATGTATGATTTAATTATCTTAATTTTGATTACTCAAATAATACAATTTGTAGGAATGAATATAGAAAAAACAATAGATATAAAATAATATTAAATAAATCGACTCTGACAGAGTCGATTTTTTACCTTTATTTTTTCTATTATTTTATAAACTATTATGATTTTAAAATAAATGTATGTTATAATAATATGAGACTTATAATAGAGTAACTTATAAGAAGCATTTATAATCGGAGGGAATTTATGGATGATAGAATATTGGATCCAGCAGAAAAAAATGAAGAAAATACTATAATAAACCTCAGGCCACAATATTTAAAAGAATATATAGGTCAGGAAAAAGTTAAAGAAAAATTAAAAATTACTATTAATGCAGCAAAAGAGAGAAAAGAACCTCTTGATCATATTTTGCTGGCTGGACCTCCGGGTCTTGGTAAAACCACATTAGCAAATGTTATAGCAAATGAAATGGGAGCCAATATACAAATAACAAGTGGACCAGTTCTGGAAAGAGCTGGTGATCTGGCTGCTATTTTAACAAATTTACAAAATGGCGATGTCCTATTTATAGATGAAATACATAGAATAAATAGATCAGTCGAAGAAATTTTATATTCTGCTATGGAAGATTTTCAACTGGATATTGTCATCGGAAAAGGTCCTGGAGCCAGATCGATAAGAATTGATCTTAATCATTTTACTTTAATTGGTGCAACTACAAGAACAGGATTAATTGCAGCACCATTGCGAAGTAGATTTGGAATAATAATGGAAATGAATTTTTATCCTCCAGAGGAACTAAAAAGTATAATAATAAGAAGCGCAAAATTATTAAATGTGAAAATAGAAAAAGACGCTGCCTTGCTTATAGCCATGCGTTCAAGAGGAACCCCCAGAATTGCAAATAGATTATTAAAAAGAGTTCGTGACTATGCACAGATAAATAATAACGGTATTATAGATATAAATTCTGTTGAAAAAACAATGACATTACTTGAAATAGATAATGAAGGTCTGGATGATATGGATAGAAGAATATTGAAAACTATAATAAATTTCTACAATGGAGGCCCTGTTGGTTTAAAAGCTCTAGCTGCTTCTCTTGGTATTGAAAGCGATAGTATTAGCGAAGTATATGAACCATATTTGCTTCAAAAGGGATTTCTGGTAAGAACACATCGCGGAAGAATGATAACAGAAAAAGCTTTAAAACATCTTGGTTTTTCTTCAAATAAAAAATTATATTCATTATGGGGGAAGTAATATGGAATTTATTATTGACAATTTAAAAACCATAAAAACTAATATTAAAGAACACTCTAGTAAATTCAATAGAAATTTTGAAAATATTAGACTAATAGCAGTTTCGAAAACTTTTCCCATTCATTATATAAAAAAAGCATATGAAACAGGTATTAAAGATTTTGCAGAAAATAAGGCTCAGGAATTAAGAAATAAAGCCGCAGAATTAAAAAATTATAACATTAGATGGCACTTTATCGGTAGAATTCAAACAAATAAGATTAAATATATTGTACCAATTTCAGAATATATTCATTCTGTTTATAGAGAAAAAGAAATAAAAGAAATAGATAAAACTGCAAAAAAATATAACAAAATTCAAAAAATATTAATAGAAGTAAATATTTCCGGTGAAGAAACAAAAGGCGGAATTAAACCTAATGAATTAAATGAATTTTTAAAACAAGCAAAAAAATATGAAAATGTTAAAGTAGTTGGTTTAATGACAATGGCCCCTTATACTGATGATCATGATACTATAAAAAGTGTTTTTTGCGAATTAAAAAATTTAAGGGATTCTTTTACAAAAAATTTTCCTGATTTAAAAGAATTATCAATGGGAATGAGCAATGATTATACTATTGCTATTGAATGCGGCTCTACTATGTTAAGAATAGGTTCTCTTATATTTGGAAAAAGAAATTACAATACAGGAGGTTGATAACTTTGTTCATATTTGGCAATCTATTTTATGCATTAGCTGTTGTTTTAAGAATAGTTATAAACTTTTTTGAAATTTCAATAATTATCTCAGCATTATTTAGCTTTATATCATTTAATTATCATCATCCTATAAGGCAATTTTTTGATTCAATGTCAGAAATTATAGAAAGACCTATTAGAAGATATTTAAATCTAACCTTTGGAATGTTTGATTTTACTCCGTTTGCTGCCATATTATTGCTAATTTTATTAGACAATTTCTTGGTCACAACATTATTTGATCTTGCCAGAATATTGAGGTGATATTTTGTGAAATCTATTCTATTTTTTAATCCATTAAAAGCTCGAAAAGATGATATTCAAGAACAATTCTTTGATATATTTCATAATAATGATATTGAAATCTTAAAAATTATGCCTGCTGGCTCTGCATTAGCTGATAATTCTTTATATCAACAGGCTGATATATTTATTGTTTTAGGTGGAGATGGAACAGTATTGAGAGTAGCAGAGCTATCGGCAGAAAATTCAGTACCTATTATTGGTATTAATTTAGGTACATTAGGATTTTTAACAGCCTATGATAGTACAGAAATAGAACAGGCTGCTAAAGATATATCTTCTAATAATTTACACTATTCAGATAGATATTTGCTGGAATGTTATGTTGGTGGAAAAAAACTTATATCTTTAAACGATATTACAATTCAAAAAAGTCAACCAATTGGAACTGTTGACATTGAAATACTGATAAAAGGAGAAAGTGTTTTAAACTATTCTGGAGATGGTGTGATTTTATCAACTCCAACTGGTTCTACAGGTTATGCTTTATCTATGGGAGGACCTATTATAGAACCAACATTAAACCTGATAACCATAAATCCACTTGCTTCCCATTCATTAAATATTCGACCTCTGGTAATTTCTCCAGATAATTATATTGAAATTATTATACATCATATTGATGCTGGAAATGCTTATGTTACTGTCGACGGCGATATTGTGCACAGAATAGAAGCCGGTATGGCTGTTGTTGTTTCTTCATCAGAAAAAAAAGTAACTCTTGCCCAAAAAAATGATTATTCTTTTTTTAAGGTATTAAATAATAAATTGGGTTTTGGAAGGAGAATTATATGATAGAATTATTATCTGAAAAAACTCAAAAAGAAGTTATTTCTTTTCACAATGAAATATTAAAAATGGGAAGACTTGTTCAAGGAATGTTTTTAAAATTCAAAGATGCATTTTTTGAAAAAAATGCATCCCTATCTGAAGAGATAATCAAACAGGATATGAGAGTTGATTTCATCGAGGCACGCCTTGAATATAAATCAATGGAAATATTAGCAATAAATAATTTATATGGAACTTACTTTAAAGTTGTTTTTTTAGGAAATAAGATAATTGGAATTCTCGAAAGCATGGCTGATTTATGCGAAATTATGGCTAAAAATAATCTGGATTTGTTATCCTACCCAAATTCTATAAATCCTTATCAATTTGAAGATTTATTCGATATATCACAAAATATGTTAGGTGAATCTTTAAAATTATTTTCCAATATCGTTGAAAACAAGAACACTCATATTACAAGAGAATCTATTGAATTAGCTAAAATGATTTGTAAAACAGATACAGAAGTTGATGCTCTATATAATGCATTTAAGAGAAACCTTATGGGGAAGGTACGAAAAGACAATTTTAGATCTATTATGGCTAATATAGAAATATTATCAAATTTAGAAAAGTTTTCTGACTTAACAACAAATATTGCAGAATATTCAATATTTATTCTTACTGGAGATAGGTACAAATGCAGTAAAGAAGGGTTTGATATTTTTTATTCTTTGGGGGAATAATTTATGATAAAATTAATAAAATATATATCAAAAGAATTTACATCCCCTTTCTTTATGGGATTAATTGGATTCATTATTTTTGTAAGTGTTGAATTACTTTATCAACTTTCAGATATAATCGTTAGAAATAAAGTTGGAATTGATAAACTTTTTATCTTAATTGCATATCATATACCTTACTTTTTGGTTATGGGTATTCCTGTTGGAATACTTTTTTCTATATTCTGGGTATTATCAAGACTTTCAAATGATAATGAAATAATTGCTTTACAATCATTGGGGATACCTTCAAAAAGAATTGTTATTCCTTTTCTTTTTTTGGCTTCTATCCTATCAATTATAACTTTTTCACTTTATGATACAATTGTTCCAAAATCAAATATGAAAGCAAAAGAAGCCATTTCAAAATATGTATATAAAAACGTTGAAGCAAATATTGAAATGAATAAATTTGTTGAAGTGGAAAAAAACAAAAAATATCTTTATGTTAGAAAAATTGACAAAGATTCAGGAACATTATACGGGCTTTTATTATATGAAATAGATTATGCTAAAACTACAGTATTCCATGCAGAAAAAGCATTTAAAGATAAAGATAAATGGTATATGGAAAATGGAAGAATTTTCAGACTCACAGATGATGGATTGCTAAAACTGGATATTACATTTAAAAAATTGGAATTAGACATATCAAAAAACGTTGAAGAATATCTCAGATTTTCAAAAAGCCCTAATGATATGACAACTAATGAATTAAAACATAAAATTGAAATTACTCAAAAATTAGGTGGCGATGCTTCTGCATTGATAGTTGGATATCAAGAAAAATTTTCTAATTCAATTGCGCCAATTGTTATAGCTCTGTTAGGTGTAGCTCTTTCGCTTTTTATAAATCTTAAAAGCAAATCCTGGAGTGTAATATCCACATTTGTTCTTGTTGTTTTTTATCAAGGTTCAGGTGCCTGGCTAAGCGCATTAGGAAAAGAGAAAATATTAAATCCTTATCTTGCGCCATGGCTGCCAAATATATTTTTTGGTATTGTTGGTATTACGTTATTTATACTTTTAGACACAAGGGTTGCATATAAATTGATAGAACCTTTAAAAAGGATTTTTGGAACAATAATAATATTAATATTTTTAAGTTCATATGGATTTTCAGAAAAAGTATATATAGACTCATCTAATATTAGCATTGAAGGAACGAGAATTACCTTTGAAGGTAGTACCACAATAAATTACAAAGATTCTATAATAAAAGCTGAAAAAGGATATGGCATATTAAGTGATGAGAATAAAATAATAAAAGCCAATTTATATGGAAAAGTTATATATATATATGATAAAAAAACAATTGAAGCTTCTGCAATGACTGTTAATTTTGAAAGTAAAGATGTTGTATTAAATAATACCTATTCCATAGAATCATTTAAAAATAAAAAAAAGAAAAATGTTAAAATAAGGGTTTGGTCAGAACTCTCTGAAAAAAAAACGGATGAAAACGTTATTTTCTCAAAAAAAGTTAAAATCACAACCTGTAAAGAATGTGTAACTTATTATTTTAAAGCCTCTCATGTAACAATATATCCTGAACAATTTTTAGTTGCCAGGGATGTAACTTTAGAATTTTTTGGAATTCCTGTCTTTTATTTTCCATTTTATTTCCAGAGTTTATCTGGAGAAAAAGAAGCTCCTTTTATTGCTGCTTTTGCTTTTAAAGAAGATACTGTGAATATTTCTATAAAGATAAACCATACATTTCAAAATGGTTCAGAACTCTCTTTTTCACAGGAATATGCAAGAAATGTTAAGAAAAATACAATTTCGCAAAGCCTCAGTTATAATTATAAAATACCTTTTGTTTTAGGAACATTAGCTATATCAAATAGTATTAAAAATAATGCCTTTTCGGATCTTAATTTTACTTTATCCAACAAATTAAAAAAACTTGATTTTTCAGCTATATTATCTCATAATTTTTTGTATAACTCCGATAAATTATCTATCAATTTCAAGAATATTGAAACTAATTTAGGAAAATTCTCAATTTCATCGTCTTTATCATGGAAAAATAGAGAAATATCAAATATTAATTTTTTAAATCTCACAACTCCTTCCTTATCAAAAAAATATAAAAAAACTTTTTTTAAATTAAACACAACAAAAATAAAAATCACAGGTCCCGCTACCAAAATATTTGAAGCATGGAAAGAAAAAAACGTTTCAATAAACACATCCTTTGATTCAAAAATATACCAGAAAAATAAAAAAAACACAATAAAAATTACTTATTCTAGCTATTTCCAAAAAGATATATTGAAAAACTATAACATATATATAAAAAACGATATCACAGATAAATATAAACCTTTGCAATATAATAAAGGTCTTTTTTATTTTGACAGTACAATAACCCCAGAATTAAAGTTTGCATTTAAAAATAAATATCCAAATAATATATATAATTATTTCTCCTATGGCATAAAATCAAACTTTAAATCCAAACTTTTTATATTTCAATACGGTATTTCAGATTATCAATATTATAGAGTTTTAGTAAACGAGCCAAAGTGGGTATCAAACCCAGCAACTCACACAAATAAGCTTACAGATTTTATGGGAATAGAATTTAAACTAAATTTTTTTAAAACAAAAAATTATTTTGATTTAAGATATAATAGAACTTTTGATTTTATGCAAAAAAATCCTGAAGATCAATTTTTAAATCATTTTTTTACAACAAAATATACTTTTAAATATGAGTATATTAATATCGAAAACAATACTAAAACTTCACTTGAAAAAGAATCATTTGAGTTCATAAATACAAATTTTAATGGATATATTAAAGTATCTTTATTAAAACACTACTATCAATTTAGTTATAATCATAAAGATATTGAAAATCCTATAATCATGATAAAAAATAAAGATGAATTAACATTTGGCAAAAATAAAATCCAGATAAATTATGATTATTATTTTAAAAAAGAAACCTTTAAAGAAACTATACCGGAAATAAAAACAAAATATTTATTATATGATTCATATGGTGGAAAATACGAAGGAAACATAAATTTCTTTAATCAATACAAAAATATACATTATGATTTAAAATACAAATCAAACAAGGCCGAAAAATCACTTACTATAAATCTTGATTATGATATTGAAAATGAATATTTAAAAACAGGTATAGGATATGACACATCATCAAAATATAATTGGGCAAAAATATCTTTCATTTATGATATTAAAAATAATGTCTGGAACTTTACCCAATTTGAAATAAACAAACGAATAATATGTTGGTCAATCTATTTTAAAGGAGATGTAAAAATGCTTCCACAGTTTTCTTTAAAAAGTTTTGAATTAAAATTTTTTATTACAGATATACCAGAAAAATCTTTTGGATATACAGAAGAAAAAGGTGTAGACATAAACATTTTCTAAGGTGGTGGTGTACTTATGATAAAATCAGAAAACTTAGAATTAATAAATGAAAGAATAAAAAACTGCAATAATTGTTCATTAAGTTTATCAAGAACAAATGTTGTAATTGGTGAAGGAAATGAAAATTCTCCAATTATGCTTATTGGAGAAGGCCCTGGTGCAAATGAAGATCTACAGGGAAGACCTTTTGTTGGAAGAGCTGGAAATTTACTGGATAAATTATTAAAGGATATTGCAAAAGTGCCTAGAGAGCAATTTTATATTACCAACGTTGTAAAATGTCGCCCTCCAAAAAATCGGGTTCCAACAACCGACGAGATGGAAAAATGCAGTCATTTTTTAATCGCCCAAATAGAAGTAATAAAACCTAAAATAATTGTAGCTTTGGGATCAACAGCATTAAATTATTTTTTAAAGCAGGTTGTTCCAATAACAAAACATAGAGGCCGATTTAAAGAATGGTATGGAGGAATATATATTTTTCCAACATTTCACCCCAGTTATTTGCTAAGAAATAGAAGCGAAAAAGAAGGCTCTCCTTTATTTTATGCTAAAATCGATATGCAAGCAATAGGATATATGTATAATCAATTAACTTCAAAAACTAATTTAGATTTAAAAAAACTAATAGAAAAAACCGAAAAAGGCATAATAGCTGCTGAAAACAGAGTAAATAAATAATATTAGTCATAATGCTGCTCAAAAATTTATATACCCGTCATAAAATTAATAGTCAAACGGATATCCGTTTGACTATTCTTCTGCTATAACTTCTATTTCTATATCTGCACCTTTTGGCAAAGCAGCAACCTGAACAGCTGCTCTTGCTGGTTTATGCCCCTCAAAAATTTCAGCATAAACTTCATTAAATTCATTAAACTTCGATAAATCTGTCATATATGCATTCACCTTAACCACTTTATTAAGACTACTTCCAGTTTCTTCCAGAATATTTTTTATATTAGTTAATATAACTCTGGTGGCTTTTTTTATATCTCTCTGTATAAATTCATCAGTCTCTGGAATAATAGGTAATTGACCTGATACAAAAATAAAGCCATTGCTCTTTACAGCAGTAGAATATGGACCAACAGCTTTCGGAGCATTTTTTGGATTTAATAATTCCACTTTAATTCCCCCTTTGATTTAATTTTTCAAAATAATTATACCATAAATTTATTATATACCTTTTTTTATTTTAAAAAATTTAGAAATATTTCATTAATAGACTTTAATCTGCTTAAATTTATTCTTATCATTATTAACCGCTTTTTTTTCGATTGATAAAAAATTTTTTTTATTGTATAATTAAAAAGAAAATTTTCTTTTTAATTATTTTTTTAAAAAAAGAATTCTTCATAAGGGGGTATTGGCATGAAAAAGATTATTGTATTAATGTTAGCCGTATTGTTGGTTACTTCTATTTTTGCAAAAATCACATTCTGGACAACTGAAGTTGAATCAAACAGAATGCAAAGAATCAGAGCTTTAGCAACTATTTTTAAAGCTCAAACGGGTATTGATGTAGAAGTTGTTCCTGTAGAAGAAAATGATTTATTAAAGCAAATACCTATTGCAAAAAATGCAGGAACTTTACCTGATGTATTAGAAGCTGGAATTGAACCAATGATTTTATTGGGGTCTCAAAATTTTCTGGATGAAGATTTATCAACAAAAATCATCAGTGACCTTGGTGATATTTATAATGGTGCTGCAAGATTATTGAGTAATGGAAAAGGAAAATATTATGCAATTCCTTTTACAGCCTGGGTACAGGGAATATGGTATAGGAAAGATATGTTCGATTCACAAGATCTGGGGGATCCTATAACCTGGTATAATATAGCCTTAGCTGCAAAAGTTTTAAACAATCCTAAAAAAGGAGTATATGGTATTATTTTACCTAAAAAAGCAGATGCTTATGCCGAACAGGTATTTACGGAAGTTGCACTGGCAAATGGTGCAAGACCTATTGATGAAAATGGAAATATAACATTTAATACTCCTGAAATGATCGAAGCATTTCGTTTCTACAAAGAATTAGGTAAATATTCAAAACCTGGTTTTACAACAGTTTTAGATGCATTAAAAGGTTATTTAAATGGAGAAACTGCCATGATATTCTATTCAACATATATTATGGATGATATTGCAGTTGAAGAAGTTCAAAAAGGAAGAATAAACAAATTCAATCCACAATTGGTTAAAAATACTGGATTCGCAAATAAGATGATAAATACAAGACCTACATCTTATGGACAGGTTGTTGCTCTTGGAATAACAAAAAATGCAAATAAAGATGAAGTTGAAAAATTTATTAAATTCTTAATGTCAGATAAAAATTATGTTTACTGGGTACATATGGCACCAGGTGGAATGAATCCTACAAGAAAATCTATTGCAGAAAGTGATGCTTTCTTAGATAATCCTGTATTAGAAAGATACGGAAAAGCAAAAATCGCAGAAATTGTTGCTGCACTTGATTCTGTAGAAAGATTTGAATTTATAAATGGAAAAGTTATAACAGATATGAGTAAATTAAGCGCTAATTTCGTTATAGGTAAGGCTATTAATTATATGTTTGCTAATGATTGGACACCACAACAAACTGCAATGTGGGCTCAAAAAGAAGCAGAAAAAGTTCTGGGTAAATAATTTAGTATCATTTAATATTTTAAGTCTTTTTCATAAAAGGGGGAAGTATTCCCCCTTTTTTTAAAAAGGAGGTTCAAAGATGGCGGTTTTATCTTTACGCGAAAAAGATGCGAGATTTGGTTGGAAATTGGTATTGCCAACAGTTATTTTGATTTCTTTATTAATACTATATCCTGTATTTTATAATATATATTTAAGTTTTTTCGAGGTATCTATTTCTGATACTCCAAATAAATTTGTTGGACTGCAAAATTATAAAGAAATATTATTTGACAGTTCATTCTGGAAATCTTTTGGAATTACTATTCTATTTACTTTAACAACCGTTATTGGAAGCATCTTGGTTGGTTTAGGTGTGGCTTTACTTATGAATAGAGAGTTTCCAGGAAGAAATATAGTAAGAGCTTTAATATTATTACCTTATGTTACTCCTTTAATTGCTATAGTCTTTGCATGGAAATATATATTTCTTCCTATAGACGGACCATTAATGCAATTTTTAGCTAATTTCGGAATGAATCCTGGAAATGATTTTGTAAATAATCCCAATAACGCTTTCTGGGTTGTTTCTATTTTTAATATATGGCGTAATTTCCCTTTTGTTTATTTAATGCTTCTTTCAAGATTACAATCTATTCCATCGGACTATTATGAAGCAGCAGAAATTGATGGAGCAAGCGATTGGCAGAAATTCCTTTATATTACATTACCAGAATTATATTTTGTTATCGCTTCTGTTGCTCTATTGAGAGGAATATGGAATTTTTATAAATTTGACGAAGTATATCTTATGTCTAAATTCGCTAATACTTTGCCAATATATATTTACGAAAAAGCCTTTTCTGGTATTCCTGAGCAAGGAGTTGCTGCTGCAATTGCAACTATATTATTTATCATCATGATCTCATTGATTGGTTTATATGTAAAGAAGGTGTTAAAATGGTAAAAAGAAAAAACCTTTTAAAGTTTTTAGGTTTCTGGTTTTCAATAATAATCCTGGTAATTTTTATAACTTATCCCTTTGTCTGGATGGTTTCTGTTTCTTTCAGACATGATACCGATGCGTTTGAACCTGGAATAATCCCAGAAAGACCTACACTAGATACATATGCAATTCTTTTAGGATTTAAAAAATCATTACGGGAAGAATTAAGCAACGAACAACAACAATTACTGGAAATAATTAAAACCCTGCCTAAGGAACAGCAGGAAACTGTTTTAGCTCAAATTGAAGCGCAAAGAAAAAAAGAGTCTTTCCCATTTTTACGTTTTTTTAGAAACAGTTTAGTACTAGCTGGATTAAGTGCTCTGGTGAGCTTAATACTTTCCGTATTTGGCGCCTATGCTTTTAGTAGAATAGACTTTAAAGGTAGAGGAACTATTCAAAGAGGTGTATTGATTGTTTATCTTTTTGGTGGTACAATATTAGCAGTCCCACTTTATCAAATCTTTGTTAAAATAGGTCTAACTTCTTCTGGACTATCATCTGCTTTTGCGTTATTTGTTATATACATTGTTCAAACTATACCGGTTTCTCTGTATATGCTTGGAAATTATTTTAGAACCATTCCCAGATCAATCGAGGAAGCTGCTATTATAGATGGTTCAACAAGAATGGGAGTTATTACAAAAATAATTATTCCTCTATCTTTGCCTGCAATTATTACTGTATATATTTACGCTTTTATGATAGCATGGAATGAATTTTTGTTTGCTTCCATCTTTGTAAGACCATTCCCAGAATTTTATACATTACCTCTGGGATTAAATGAAATTTTCAATTCAGAACACGCCATATGGGCAAAAATGATGGCTGCATCTGTTGTTACTGCAGTTCCAGTAGTGGTAATGTTTATGATGATGGAAAAATATTTGACAGGTGGATTAACCGCAGGGGGCGTAAAAGAGTAAACCCTCAAATCGAGAGGTGATTTTATGATAATTAACAAGATAAAAGGAATATATAATTCTCTGACTAAAAGAGAAAAAAAAGTTGCAGATTATATTATAGAAAGGGCTCCAGATGTTATTCATTACAGCATAACAGAATTAGCCAATTGGTCTGAAGTTAGCGAAACTACCGTATATAGAGTAATAAAAAAATTAGGTTTTACAGGATATCAAAACTTTAAAATTGCACTTGCAAAAGAATTATCAGAGCCATCTATAAACATTAATGATAAAAAAGATTTATTTTCAGAATTCCATAATAAAATCTGTAATAGCTTAAATACTGTATATAAAAATCTAAACAAAACTTTACTTGAAAAAGTGGCTGATAAGATTCTAAACTCAAAAAAATTAATCTTCTTTGCTGTTGGTAGATCATTCCCTGTTGCGCTGGATAGTTCTTTGAAATTTGCTGCTCTTGGTTTAGCTGCAACTGCATATTCTGACCCTCATATGCAGGTTATTGTTGGTGCAAACCTAACCAATAATGACATGGTTATTTCTATCAGTCATTCAGGATATATAAGAGATGTTTTCAAATCCACTCAAATTGCTAAAGATGCTGGAGCTTATACAGTTGCAATAACATCCGGCGTTGCCTCTCCACTAAGCACTGTAGTTCATGATGTTATTTATACAACACCAAGTGATCCTTCAGAAAATGAGTTTACACATGACAGAATTGGAGAAATGTATATCGTTGAATTACTATATAATATAGTTGTTTCAAAAAAATTCAATGATGAACATTTTAATAAATTAAAAAACGTTATAAAACCAAAGAAATTCTAAATCGAGGTGTTTAATATGTCTCAAGAAATTCTAGATAAACTAAAATTTTTGTATCATGATGAAGCTAACGAAATTTATATTAAATTAATGGATTTAATTAAAAAATACAAAATTTCAGATGAAGATATTAATTTAACAGAAAAGGATATTATTTTAATAACTTATGGCGACTCCATACAAAAAAAAGGAGAAAAATCGCTTCAAACCCTCCATAATTTTTTGAACAAACACGTAAAGGGTATTATAAATACAGTTCATATTCTCCCGTTTTTCCCGTATTCTTCCGATGATGGATTTTCTGTAATAGATTACAAAATGGTTAATCCAAATTTGGGTACATGGAAAGATATTGAATCTTTATCTAAAGATTATAATTTAATGTTTGATGCTGTTATAAATCATATTTCTAAAGAAAGTGCATGGTTTAAAGAATATTTAAAAGGAAATCAAAAATACAAAGACTATTTTATTGAACAAACTCCTGTTGAAGAGCTAAAAATTGTAACAAGACCTAGAGCTTTGCCTTTGCTACATATATATGATACAGCTAATGGAAAAAAGCATATATGGACTACATTTAGTGAAGATCAAATCGATCTAAATTATAAGTCAAAAGATGTATTTTTAGAAATTGTTGAAATATTACTCTTTTATGCTAAAAGAGGGGCTAAATTAATAAGATTAGACGCTATAGGATATTTGTGGAAAGAAATCGGAACATCATGTATTCATCTAGAACAAACACATAAAATGATTCAACTATTCAGGGATATTCTCAACCTTACAGCTAAAAATGTAATTTTAATAACAGAGACCAACGTTCCACATAAAGAAAATATTTCGTATTTTGGAAATGGATATAATGAAGCTCAAATGGTTTATAATTTTTCATTACCCCCCCTTGTTTTACACTCTTTTTTATCAAAAAATGCATATTATATTTCCCATTGGGCGGATAAACTGGAAACACCAAGCGATAAAACTACATTTTTTAATTTTTTGGCTTCACATGATGGAATAGGCTTAATGCCAGCAAAAGGTATATTAAAAGATGAAGAAATAGATTACTTGGTAACTCATACTTTAAAAAATAATGGATTAGTCTCATATAAAAGTAATCCCGATGGTTCCAAATCACCATATGAATTAAATATAAATTACTTTGATGCATTATATGAAGAAAGTGAGGATATGGAATTAAATATTAGAAAATTTGTTTCTGCATATGCTATAGCTTCTTCATTGAAAGGTGTTCCTGGAATATACATACATAGTCTATTGGGGTCAAGAAATTACTATGAAGGTGTTAAAATCAGTGGTATAAATAGAAGTATAAATAGAGAAAAACTAAATTTTGATACTCTTGAAAATGAACTGACTGATAAAAAATCATTCAGATATAAAATATTTAACTCCATGAAAAATATGCTGTCAATAAGAATTAATCAAAAAGCGTTTAACCCAAAAGGAAATCAGAAAATTTTGTTTTTAGACAATAGAATTTTTTCTTTCATCAGAGAATATGAAAATGAAAGGATACTTGTCATAACAAATGTATCAAATGAAAAATTCGTTATAAATGTCAAAAATATTTATTCAGAAAAACCAAAAGATTTATTATCAAACAAGTTGATTAATGCTGAATCAGGACATTTAATTATTGAAGTATTACCTTATGAAACATTATGGATAAAATAACTCATATTCAAAAAAACACCCCATAACGGGGTGTTTTTTAAACAGTTAATTTTCCAGTTACAACCAAAATTATAACAACAATAGAAATTATCCACATAATAGAATAAATTATTTTTTGAGTGCCAGTTAAACTCTCTCCTTTTTCGCGTTTTGCTATAGGATAAGCAAATATACCAAATGAGTAAATTACCAATGCTGTAATAATATATATCCACCCAACCGCATATATTACCCATGCTGTATAAATAACCGCAATCCAACCAAAAAATTTATATAATCCACTTTGTTCTTCACTTGCCACTTTAACTCCAAAAATTGCTGAAAATAAATAGGGCAATAATATTGTCGTAGTTGCTATATAAAATATAGTATTATATACATTTTGAAGTGTATCTGACAACAAAGATAACAAGAATATTTGAGTGATTATATTGGTTATAGTTAAGGAAAAAACAGGTGTTGCGTGCTCATTTTGTTCAGCAAATCTTTTTGGAAATACATTATCTTTAACTGAAGCGATATATGGAATTTCAGCAGTCAATAACAACCAGCTTAATAATGCACCAAATACTGAGAATAAGAATCCAAAATCAAGTATATATTGACCAGTTTTACCCATTATTTTACTTAAAACAGTTCCAAGTGGTGATGTTGAATTTACTAATTCAGCTGGAGGAACAACTCCCATTGTAAATACTGAAACAGATATATATATTACTAAAGTAATAAGAAATCCTATTACAGTAGCCTTACCAACATCTTTTTGTGATTTTGCCTTATTGGATAATACAACTGCACCTTCAATCCCAATAAATGCCCATAACATAGTACCAAAACTATTATTTATTTGACTAAATATTGAAGAAGTCTCTCCTGTTGCTGCTAATTTTGTTGAAAAGAATATATCTTTTACAAGGTCAGGATTAAAAGCAAATATTGAAAGTATTGCTACTAAAAACAATGGTATTAATTTTAAAATAGTTAAAATCGCATTTGTAACTCCAGCAGTTCTTATTCCACTTACAATTAAGAAATGATATACCCATAAAATAATACTTGAAAAAATCAAAGCAATAAGTTTATTCTCTTCTAAAATCGGAAAGTATCCACTTAATATTTTCATTATAACAGCAAAAAAAGCTATATTTCCCAGTAATGCTGACCACCAATATCCCCATGCAGAGTTAAATCCTACAAATTCACCAAATTGCTCTTTGGCGTAAGAATAAATTCCACCCTCAAGCTCCGGCTTTTTATAAGACAAAAACTGAAAAACCATAGCAAGCGAAAATACCCCAAAACCAGTTATCAACCAACCAATTAAAATAGCTCCTGGATTTGCCACACTACCTAAATCAGCAGGTGAATTAAAAATTCCAGCTCCAATCATAGAACCAATAACAATCATCGTTAACGCAAATAAACCCAAAACCTTATTTGTTCCCACACCTACACCTCCTATTATTAAAATATTATTGTTTATTTTCCTCTATTCATAGGCATGGACATACATCTTGGCCCTCCACGACCTCTTGATAATTCACTTGAAGGAATTTCTATAACATTAATTCCATTTTCTCTTAATAATGTATTTGTTACATAATTTCTATCATATGCTATTACGACTCCGGGCTTTATGGCTAAAACATTAGAACCATCATTCCATTGCTCTCTTTTAGCAGCAATTTCATCTTCTCCTCCGCATTTTAATATTTTAATTTTCCCATTATTCATGTATTTCTGCAAAATTTCTTCTAATGACATTTTTTCCTCTATAACTTCCAAATCATCTTTTCCTTTTTTTATCACATATACTAATAAACTGGATTCTAATTTTGAATGAGCCAAAAATTTATCATTATCTATCATTGTAAAAATAGTATCGAGATGCATATAAGCTCTTTTTTTAGGAATATTTATTGCAAGTATTGTATCAAAACTCTCATCAGTTTCATAAAAAAGTTTTTTGGCTAATATTTCCACTGCTTCTGGTTCTGTTCTTTGAGAAATACCTATTGCCAAAACCTTATCCGTTAAAACTAAAACATCTCCACCTTCTATAGCAAAATGATAGCTCATATCATAATATACAGGTGTGGATTTAAAATCTCTGTTGTATTTTACAACATACTTCATAAATAAAGATTCTCTTCTTCTTGCCTTTGTCATCATCTTATTTATAACAATACCTTTCCCAACAAAAGCTACTGGATCTCTTTGAAAATAAAGATTTGGAAGAGGCAATAAATAAAATTGCTTATTCATTCTTACTTTTGTGGAAAAATTCTCTTTTCTTAATTTAAATTCATTTATCCTTATTCCACTAACAATTTTATTTATCATTTGTTTCGTATCAAAACTCAACAAATAGTCTTTCAAAGCTTCTAATATGTATTCATTCTTTACTTCGCTCAAAAACAAATATTCATCTACAAATTCTTTTTTTATATTTTCTTCACTTAAAGCTGTTGCCAATAAATCTGTAATATATTCAACATGAACTCCGTTTGTTCTGAGAATTTCTGCAAAATAATCGTGCTCCTGTTGCGCTTTTTTTAAATATGGTATATCCTCAAACAAAAGTTCTTCTAATAAATCTGGCTCCATATTTTCCAATTCAAGTCCTGGTCTGTGTAAAAGTACTCTTTTTAAATCCTTTACTTCAGAATACACATTTATACTCATAATTCTACCCCCTACATTTGAAATTTAAATCCAAATATTATTATACTTTATGTATTAAGAAAATAAAAGTTCCAAATTCCTTGAATTTTTATAAGTATGATAAAATTTTCACGGTTATATAATTTTATTATCAGTATGCGTGAGTATGCTCATTAATGAATTTTTTTCATTATTAAATTTAAACTGTCTAAATTATTTTAATTAAAACAGATTTATAATAAATGTTTCAATAAAACTTTTCTACTATTTTAGAAAGAGCAAAAATATGATATAATGCTATGTTATAATAAAGAAAAGGGGGAGTTTTATGAGAAAAACTTTTTTTGTCTGGATATTTATTTTGGTTTCTATTATAACATTTACTTTTTCCAATAATTTAATTGTATTATTTGGAAATCCTCATTCTCATACGTCTTTTTCAGATGGAGAACCTGGCACCATACCAAGCGATGCTTACGAATATGCAAGAGATATTGCAAACATTGATTTTCTTGCTGTTACTGATCACGCATATTACTTTGAAGCAAAATATAAAGGTAGAAATAAATTTGAAGTTATGAAAGAAATGGCAAATAAAGAAACAACAAATAAATTTACAGCATTGGCCGGTTTTGAATGGACTTCTGGTAGTGGTCATATTAATGTTTTTGAATCTAAAAATTGGACAAGTAGAAATATAAACACTACCACTGAAGATTTTTATAAATGGTTGATTAACGAAAAAGCTTTGGCTCAATTCAATCATCCAATTTCTATGTTTGGAACATTCAAAAATTTCGAATATTATCCAGAAGCAGATTTATATATTAACATGATTGAAGTTGGAAATGGTAGTTGGGCAAAAAACGATACAATAAATGACGAAATGTTTTCTAATTACATCACAGCTTTAAAAATGGGGTGGCATGTTGGAGCTACTGTAGGTCAGGATAATCATAGTGCTAATTGGGGAGCTGCAAATGATTCAAGAACAGCAATCTGGGCAAAATCAAGAAATAAAAAAGATATATTAAATGCTTTTTTTAAAAGAAAAAGTTATGGAACAGAGGATAAAAATGTACAAATATGGCTTGAAACTAGTAAGGCAAAAATGGGCGATGTTTTTTATTATACAAAAAAGCCACAGGAAGTTTCGCTAAATATATATTATACAGATCCTGATAAAGAAAATGTTAAAACTCTTGAAATATATACGCCAAATCACACATATATTTACAATAATTTACCTTCAAATTTCAAAAAAGAAATTAAAATTAATGTTGATTCTGCATATTTCTATGCATTTGCTAAATTTATTCAAGATGATGGAGATAAAATAGTTTCAAGTGCAATATGGTATGAACCACAAGATAGTATTAGAATTTTCTCTACACCTAAAAATATACTTTATAAAAACGCAAAAAATCCTTTTAAATTTTATGTTTACAATATATCAAAAGAATCAAAAGAAGCTCATATAAAAATTTTTATTAATGATAAACTAAACTTTGAAAATACATTAGTAATAAACGGTTATTCAAAAACATTAATAAATTCTATTTTAAACACTCCAAACACAAATAACGTTAATTTGAAGTTATATATTAATAATATATTATGGTATGAAAATGTTATAGAACTAAAAAATAGAATAAAAATTTATTCATCTGGTGTAGAGATTGGATTTTTAAAAGACAAATATTATTTAACAAGTTCTATTGAAAATTCAGAAGTTGTTATAATAAGTTCAAGCTTATTAAAAGATGAAACTTTGTTTAATAAAATCCAGGATTTTGCAAGAAGTAAAAAAGTTGGTATAGTATTAGATGAAATAAATAACACGGTATTAAAATTAATACCTTCGAAATTTGAAGTTACAGATAAAAGTTTTAAAAATCAAAAAATCAATAATTTATATTTCAATGATGGGAAAATAATTTTATATAAAGGAAAAGAGAGAGGATTTATTCTTAATAAAAACTATGTAATATTTACAGGTAATCCTTTTGAAAATACTAAAAATGAATTATTTATAAAAAAACTGCTAAAACTAAAATGAGCTGAAGTATCAGCTCATTTTTTATAATATTTTATCTTTTTCTTTTTTTTATTAAAATGAACTGATTTCTCAGTTCATTTTATTTTACAGGCATATTATACATATAAATTGACAATATATCAAAAAAAATTTTATATCAAAACATTTTTCATATATAATGAAAATGGAGGTGATAACATGAGAGAATACTGGTATCTTTTACCTTTAGTTGGAATCGTTTTTATTTTAATGGCACTTCAAATTACAGAATATAGTATTAACGATTATTCGGTAATACCAGATAAAACCATGGATTTAAAAGATATTAAAGAAATAAAAATTGATGGTTTAAATGTAAATATAAAATTCGATCCTGAAGCCACACAAATATATTATCCATCTAAAATATTAATTAAAAAAAGAGATAAAGAATTAATTTTAAATAGCGGAAGTAGAAACAGATATCTCGAAATAATTATTGGAACTAAATATACATATGAAAATATTGAAATAAACGGATTAAATATAACGGTAAATGGCAATGTAAATAGTAATATTGCAGAAATATCTGGAACTAATATTATACTAAAAAATACATTCATCTTTATTGGAAATACTCTAAATATTGATGGAACAAGTATAAGAATCAATGGAAATATTTTTGCAAAAAATTTAAATGTTGATAGTGTTTCACTGATTCTAGACATAAAGGCTAAAATGCTAAAAAATATAAATCTTGATAGCATATCTATAAGTGGCAATATCTTTTTTCTGGATACATGGAATGATTCTAGAAATATTAAAATAAATTCTATTTCAGAAAATATAACAGTGAAAATGAATAAAAATAATACTGGTAAGATAAATTCAAATAAAAATATTCAAATTATAAAATATTGAGGAGGTGTATAGTATGAAAAAAATGATTTTAATTTTTACTCTGATATTTTCTGTTTCAATATTTTCAATTAATTTTGGTGGCGGTGGATATATACTTAATTACATTCCTAAAGATCAGGTAAAACAGATTAACCCTTTAAAAGATTATTTATCTTTCGATGAATTAATTTTACAAGGTGGTGGCGGCTTTGGTATAATACCAGGCGGTTCTTACTTTGGTGGAGAAGGTTATAGTGGTGAAACTACAAACGGAAATTATAAATTATATGTTTCTCAAGGATATTTCACTTTCGGAAAACAAATTAATTTAAACATAATAAATATTGATGTTGGAATTGGCCTGGGTGGCGGAGAAACTATTGTAAGTAAAAAAGTTGATGAATCAAGAAATGGAAAATCTATTGATGATATTGTAAATAATATTGATTCTGTTCCATATGTGGTACAATTAAAAAGAGAAGAAGTTTCTATTTCCCCAAGAGCTAAAATTTATTTAAATCTAATGGAATTCTTAAGTGTTGTAATAGAAGGTAAATTCACATATAATTATTCACCCGAAAACTGGAAAATTGAAGGAGAATATCAAATAACGGATAATGTGCCTAATTATAACTATTATTATTCATTTGGAGCGGGAATTATCTGGGGGTTCTAATGAAAAAACGGATTATAATTATATTACTTTTACTTTCTTCATACGTATTTTCAGAAAATATATTAAATTACTATCTGAATAATTTTGATAAATTAAATAAGGCTGAATTAAATAAGATATTAAATATTACAGAATCGAGTAAAAATGGATTAAATAAAATAATCCATGGGAGTGTATTGGTTAAAAAAGCAAAACATGAATGGTTTTTACCTTTAAAATATTATTATCTTTATAGTGGAATGCTGGAAATGAAAGAGGTTGTCAAAGAGAATTTTGACAACCTCATATATCGATATATAAGAGGAAAAACCGCATTTGAAATTTTATCATATGACTTTGCGAGAGAAATTTTTATTAATGATTTTGAGTATATTTATATTAGAGTGAATGATGATTTCAAAAATAAATTTAACTTTGGTGAAGTATTGTATAAATTATACCGGATATATGAATTAGATAATAAAGAAAAAGCAAAATCTTTATTAAAAAAATTAAAAGAATATCCAAACTATTATAGGTTGATATATTATGAAAAATAAAAAATTGCACATTATTTTAATAGAAAATCAGATAAGTTCTATATTTATATTAATTCTCATATATATTTTTTCTCCTTATTTTAATTTCTGGCATGGATTAATAATTGCCGAAATTTTTTCTAATTCAATTGGAATAATATATTTTTTACTGGAAAAATTGTTGTATTCGTTTATAAAAATCGAAATACAATTTTTAAGAAAAATTTTACAATTTTTAATTTTGATTTTTAGTTTTTTTTCTGGTATAGTTATTTCAGAATATATTATGTCAAATTTATTATCATTTAATCTTTCCCCTTCATATAAATACTTATTTTTAATTGTTAATATTATACTTATTTTTTTAATTGTATCAATAATTTTAATATATAGAAAACTCAGAATTAAAATCATTGAAAACGAAAAATTAAAAAGCGAAAAGTTAAAATCAGAATTAATAGCGCTTAGAGCTAAAATAAACCCGCATTTTCTTTTTAATACATTGAATGCTATAATAGATCTGGCATATGAATCTCCTGAAAAAGTTGAACAAATTATTATAAATCTTTCAGACATATATAGAAAAATATTATACTCTTCAGACAAAGATTTTTGTACTGTTGAAGATGAATTAAATATAGTAACAAAATATCTTGAAATTGAAAAAGTGAGACTTGGAGATAGATTAAAATATTATATAAATATTGATAAAAAAACTTTAAATTATAAAATTCCTACACTAATTATAGAACCTTTGGTGGAAAATGCCATAATCCATGGCATTGCTCCAAAAAAAAATGGCGGTTTTATAAATATAAATATACATCTAAAAAACACTTTATTTATAATAGAAATATCTGATAATGGTATAGGAAAAGTTGAAAATATAAGATATGGCTTTGGCATTTCAAGTGTTATCAATAGACTAAATCTTATATATAAAAATAATGCTAATTTTAATATATATCAAAATAATCCATCAGGTATAAAAGTTATTATATCAATACAAAATATGGGGGAAATATAATGATTAAATGTATTATAATCGAGGATGAAGAGAGATCTTTAAATAGATTAAAAAAAATGCTGGAAAATTTTGAAAGCATTGAAATAATAGGTGAAAGCAAAAATGGTGACGAAGCCATTGATTTAATAGAAGAAAAAAGACCTGATCTATTATTTCTTGATATTAATCTACCAGAAAAAAGTGGTTTTGAAATTTTAAAAAATTTATCTTATGAACCACTTGTGATTTTTATAACGGCATATCAAGAATATGCTATAAAAGCTTTTGAAGAAAATGCTATAGATTATTTACTAAAACCTTTTGATTTAAAACGATTAAAAATAGCTATAGATAGAACAACGGAAAGAAAAAAGTTATTAACTAAAAAAATATTAGATAATATTAATATACAATACATAAATAAATTTTCGGTAAAAGACAGAGATATTATATTAATAATTCCAGAAACTGATGTATATTACTTCAAGGCAGAGGATAAATATGTTTTTTTATGTACAAAAAATCAGGAATATTACTATGATGATACTTTAAAAAATTTAGAAATGAAATTAGACCCGGAAAAATTTATTAGAATACACAAAAGTTATATTGTCTCAATTGAACATATAAAAAAATTTAAAAAATTTTTTGTTCGGGATTATATTTTAGAACTTGATAATGGAACTGAACTGAAAATTGGCAGAAGCCATTTAAATTATATAAAAAATAAATTCAATTTTTAAACGGAGGTGCAACTTATGATTAAAGCAAGGAATTTGGTGAGGAAATTTGGGGATTTCACTGCGGTAAATAACATAAACCTTGATATCAAACCCGGAGAAATCTATGGTTTTTTAGGCCCAAATGGTGCAGGAAAAACCACTACTATAAGGATGCTAACCGGAACATTACAACCTTCAGATGGAAATATCGAAATTCTTGGAATGAATATGAAAACACATGAAATTAAAATCAAAGCTAATATCGGAGTAGTTCCTGACGAACCAAAAATGTATGAAAACTTAAAAGGATCGGAATTTATTGAATTTATTATGGATATATATGAAGTCAGAAAAGATGATGCAAAAAAAAGGCTTGATGAAATCTGTGATGCCTTTGAAATTGATTATCTTGATTCTTTTATTGGAGATTATTCTCATGGAATGAAACAAAAGTTAATGGTAGCATCTGTATTAATGAGGAAACCAAAAATTATTTTTTTAGATGAACCTACAGTTGGCCTCGATGCAAAATCTGCTAAAATCTTAAAAATGTTAATAGAAAAATACGCTCATGAAGGTGCAACAATATTTATGACAACACATATTCTTGAGATTGCAGAAAAAATGTGTGATAGAATTGGTATAATATCAAGTGGTAATTTAATAGCTGAAGGAACATTAGAAGAATTAAAAAGCCTATCAAAAACTGGTGAAAAACAATCTCTTGAAGATTTATTCCTTGAATTAACAGGTGCTGGGGAATTAGATGATATAATAAAGGAATTATAGGGGGGATCTAATGAAAAATAAGATTATATTAATATTAAAATATTCATATCAAAATAAATTAAGACCGAAACAGAAAAAAGATGGCACATATAAAAAGCGAGGTCCATGGGGAGCTTTAATGGCTTATATACTCCCTGCTATAATATTTGGAGGTTCTCTCGCTCCGATGATGTATTTTATGTTTAAAGAATTAAACATTCCGTTTTCTCAATTAGGTATAAATTTGCCCTGGACTATTTTAGATGTGATTTTTGGAATGTGGTTTCTACTTATGGGATTCATGTTTTTCTTAAATTATTCACCTGCTATTGTTGCAAATTTATATGAAAGTGAAATGACTCAACTGTTGCTTTCTATGCCAATAAGGCGTTCATCGATATATATAGCAAGTGCCATTGATAGTTTAATAATGGCCGGGCTTCCTCTGGGAATGATGATACCAATTTTTGCAGTTTATGCTTTAATAGCTAAAAATAGTATTATTTTCAGCATACTTGGAGGCATTGGATTTTTAATTCTATTGTTATTAATTTCAAATTTAGGAGGTATATTATTTTCAAAATTTTTAACAAAAACGTCTGCTAAGCGCTGGACAATGATTATGTATTTTATAAGTATTTTTTTCTATGTTGGAATTAGCAACTTACTCCCAAACTTTGCAAATACTCCTCCTTCTCAGTTAGCCAACGCCCTTGAAAAAATGTCAAATATAATCTTAAATATTTTCTGGCCTCACACATGGGTAATTAACGTAATGAAAGGTAGTATCCCTTTCTTGATTTTGCTGTATTCAACTATACTTATATTATCTTATATAATTTATAACTTATCAAATACACTTGAATTTTCTGTATCAAGAAAAAAGGGAAAAAAGAAAAAAGCAGAAATTAAGTTTAAAAGTTCAAAATTCCCAATATTAAAAAAAGATTTTAAACTGCTTTTTAGAGATTCACAAACGTTTTTCCTTTTATTATATCCTTTATTTTTTCCAATAATATTTATGTTTTCTTCTACATCACTTGATATGATAAGTATTATTTTTGTTATGATCGCTGCTATTTATGCTGCAATGGTTGCTATTTATGCCATTTCATATGAAGGAAAATTATGGCCAGTACCAAAATTATACCCTATCAAAATAGGACATTTAATTTTTTCAAAAGCATTTATGCCTTTTATAATATACGTTGTTGAGTATATTGCTATAACAGTATTAATATATTTATCAGGAAAAGCATCTATAGAGGTTTTTTGGAGTATTATTCCTGTAATTTTAATAATTATGTATTCTTCCATACTCGGAATTAGTCTTTATTTAAAAAATCCTAAAAGAGATTTATCCCAAAAAAATATTATAAGTGGAAAAGAAGTTTTTTATCTTGAAGGCATTATTCTTGGACTTGGACTTGGAATATTTTTGCCAGGAAATTTATATATTTCCTCTTTAAAAAATATAGAAATAAAAGAACAATTAATTGATTTCTTATTTGACTCAACTCTTTTATATCATCTTATTGGAGCTGTTCTTCCATTATTTTTGCTTTTTTTAACCATATATCTTATAAAAAGAGAAATAAAGAAAACCAAAGAACGTATGTTGAAATGGGAATGAAAGGGGTGCATTATGGTAACTGCTACTTTAGCTAAAAAGATTGTAAATAATGTTGAAATTGTAATCAAAGGAAAAGAAGAAAAAATAAAAATGGTTTTAGCAGTATTTCTTTCAAATGGTCATGTCTTACTTGAAGATGTTCCAGGAACAGGAAAAACCATGCTCGCCAGAGCTCTGGCAAAGTCATTTGATCTTGAATTTAAAAGAATACAATTTACTCCTGACTTACTACCAAATGATTTAATAGGATTATATATTTATGATAAAAATAAAAATGAATTTATACTAAAAAAAGGACCGATTTTCACAAATATTTTATTGGGTGATGAAATAAACCGTGCAACTCCAAGAACACAATCTGCATTATTAGAATCTCTTGCTGAAAATCAGGTATCAATAGATGGAATTACTCACAGATTAGAAAATAATTTTTTTGTTATAGCAACACAAAATCCTATAGAATTTGAGGGGACTTTCCCATTACCAGAAGCACAATTAGACAGATTTATGATAAGACTGAGTCTTGGATATCCCGATATAGAAAATGAGATAAACATGCTTTCTTCTCAAGAAATGAAGCATCCAATCTATGAAATTAAAAGTGTATCAAATGAAGAAGAACTGCTAAACTCAAAAAAAGAAATAAAAAGTATTCTGGTTTCAAATGAAATAAAGCAATACATCGTTGATATAGTTAACAGAACAAGAAATCATAAAGATATAAAAGTAGGCGCAAGCCCCAGAGGTGCAATTGCTTTAATGCAGCTTTCAAAAAGTTTAGCTGCAATTGAAGGAAGAGAATTTGTAATACCAGATGATATAAAAAAAATAGCTCCTTATGTTTTATCACATAGAATTATATTAAAAGCAGAAGCAAAAATTAAAAAAGTTTCTTCTTATAGATTAATAAAGGATATACTCAATGAAGTAAAACTAATAAAGTAGATGATAGTATGAAATATAAAATAAAAGGTTTGGTACTATTAAGTATATTTACCATAATACTTAATATATTCTATTTCAGTAATTATACAATCATTCTTTTGTCTCTTATAATATTTAGCTGGTATGAATTTATTCAAAAAAAACGCATATTTGAAAGCTTGAAGGTTAATTATGACCTTGAATATGAAAAATGCTTTATAGAAGAAGAAATTGAATATAGGGTAATATTAAACAACCCTTCTGATGAAGAAATTACTATTACGCTGTCACCTTCCAATTTATTAAGTAGACTAAGACCTCCATATCAAAAAATAAAATTAGCTGCTCATGAAACAAAAAAAATTGTTTTCATAACTTCTTTTGGCACAAGAGGGAAAAAGGAAATAGGTTTTATCAGTATAAATTATAAAACACCTCTGGGATTTGAATTCTGGAAAAATATAAAGGTTAATAAAAGTATAGATGTTTTACCTGAATTCATATATTCCGAATTCAACAAAGAAAGTCTTAAAAAATTATTACCAGGAGAAAAATCCAATATCAGAATATTAGAAGATGTAACATATGTTGAAAATATAGATGAATATAATAATGAACCAATGAACCGAATAAACTGGAAAATATCAGCAAAATATGATAAATTAATGGTAAAAAAATTCTCGCATACATCAACTGGAAAAATATTTATGTTTGTAGATTTAAATCTCCCAGCTGGAATACCAGAAAATAATATTTTCTGGAAAAAAGAAAGGAAAATCTATGAAGAATACGCACTAAAGGCTGCTGCAAGCATAATTAGAGCACAAAAACTTAAACATCAGGAAGTAAATTTAGTTGTTATTGGAAAGGATATTAAAAAGATTTCCTCCAATGATTGGATAGATTATTATGATATTCTTTCTATAGTAGAAGGAATAAACAAACCCACATATACATTTGAAAATATTTTAAAAAAAGAACTACCTTATCTTACATATGAAGATACAGTAATTATAATCTCCATTCATTTAACTGATGAAATTATACCGGATTTAATAAAATTGAGAGCCAGAACTTCTAAAGTTATAGTGCTTATAATGCCGTATGGGTTTAGAATTGAACATGAAGGAAAACTTGATATAAAAGAACATGAAATATTTAGAGTCGAAGCAAAAGAACTGGAAAAAAAAGCAATATTACTCGAAGAAAATTATATTATCGTCCGTCTCATATCGCCAAACAATTCTCTAACTGAAATTTTTGAAAGTATATAGGGGTGATTGAATGAATAAAAAAAGATGGATTTATCTGATTTCAATCTTTTTGACATTTATTCCATTTAATTGGAATTCAGGATTAGTCCTTTTTATATTTGGTACATTGTTTTCATTCCTGTATATTAGAATAAGAAAATTTGGTATGCCATATTATATAGCTTTTTTAGCTTTATTTGGAATATTTATGTTTACATTTTTCCTTTTAAACGCAACAGGTTCAAAAAATTTATACTATAGTTTAAATATAATAGCAATAGTCATATTATCCTATTACCTACCAGGAATTCAAAAAGATACTTTCAAAAAAGATATCATTAGATTCACATTTTTATTCCTGATTGCATTAATTTTACTTAGAAATTTAATAAATCCTTTATTCCCTCTTATAGCTTTATTATTATCTTTATTTGAATTATTAAAAGATCAAAAAAATAAAATAATGGTGATTTCATTATATCTAATATTCATATTATTTTCACTGATAAACTTTAATTATTATTATAATCCTTTTAAGGAATTACATTTTTCTCCAGATACACAATTACTAAATGAAAAAAGAGCTGAAGAAATAAATTTAGAAAACAGCTTAACCCAAAAAAAAGATGAAACCGAAATAAAAAAAATAAAAGATAAATTTTCAAATAACATCACTCCAGAAGAAAGAAAAACAATATTATTAAATAATAAAATAGTGGATACAATAATTTTAATAAATATTGCAATTGGTGGGTTTATCGCTATAATTTTGGCAATTATAATATGGAAATTACTTGGAAAAAATGAAAAAAAGAAAGTTGTTATATCTTTGATAATATTTTTTTCTGTTCTGTTATTGATTGGAACGGGTATATCATATATGGAAAGAGGCCGTGAGCCAATGGTGAATAAATCGCAAAATTCTATCAATTTAACAGAGAAAGACAAACCTATAAACGCTATTTCTGCTTCAAAAATAACAGATATATTTAGAGAAATTGCTAATTCACCTAAATCAGCCTATGTAAAACTATATCAACCTATAAAATGGCTATATTTAGTATTATCAATTTTATTTGGAATTTTAGTAATAATGGCTATAAAAAAATTCTTTAAAAATCAAAAAGAAGATATTAAAAAAATCAAAAAATTTTCTATAGAAAAAATTGAAAAAGAAGATATTCCATATATTATAGAAGAAGGATATAAATATATCAGAAAAAGATTTTTTAAATCCTTTTCACATTTAACTCCCTATGAATTATTATGTAAGATTTCTTATCCAAAAGAATTTGAACTTTTAACTAATCTTTTTGTTCTAAAAGAATATGGAGAAAAAAATTATGATTATACAAAAAATGAAATAAAAAATATAATTATGAAATCTATAGAATTTTTTAATAGTATACCTAAAAATCAAAAATCCGATAAAAATTAACATAATTTGAAAAATTCATGTCTACTCCTTATAAAATCCTTGTTGATTAATGAAGATGAAATAATAAATGTTAAATAACATAATAGTTCGGATACCTAATTGTATAAAATTAAATATATAATAAAGATGAAAACATTACAATGGGGAGGGAGAGACATGAAAATTATAAAAAATTATCTAAACAAAAAATTAGGATTTATGGAAAAAAAAGCCTCTAACAGTGAAATAGATACTTTATTAGAAAATTTAAAAGAAGAAGCTTTAGAAGAATTATACATAAACAATAACTTGATATAAAAAAGAAGCCATTGGGCTTCTTTTTTATATTCTTTTATTCTTCTTTAATTATCCTCATATATTCAACATCCCAATACACTGCTAACCCATCAAAATTGCATTTTTTTACATCATTTAATAATCTTTGAATTTTTTCCTCTTCATCTATTACTTCAATAATAATGGGCAAATCTTCACTCAAAGTAAAAAAGTCAACTCTATGCACATGATGCTTTTCACCAAAACCCATAACTCCTTTTAATACCGTTACACCTTTTAATCCATGATCATAGCATAACTTAACTATATGTTTATAAGCTGATTCATGCCCACAGTGATCTGATTCTCCCAGATAAATTCTTAAAAATTTCATGATCCTATCCTCCCTAACGAATATCCTAATAATGCAAAAAAAAGCCCAAGAATTATACTTGTTATTAAATATACAAAAGAATAATAATTAAACGATTCCTCATTTAAAATTATAGTTTCGTACATGAAAGTTGAAAAAGTTGTGAAAGATCCTATAAATCCTGTCGAAAAAAATAGCATAAAATTTTTTGGTATTTCTAACCTATTTATACCTAAAGACATAATAAAACTCAAAACAAATGACCCTAAAATATTTACAAATAATGTACCATACGGCATGTTTGCAAGCGAAAACATCGAGTTTATATACTTTGATACTAAATACCTTGAAATAGCTCCCAAAAAGCCTCCTAAGCCTATATATATCAAACTCATAATTTATCTTCCTCCATTTAAATCTAAACGGAGCCTTTTGGCTCCGTTTAGATTATTTTACTTTTAATTTTAATTCTTTACCTGGTTTGAATTTAGGTACTTTACCGCCTGGAATTTCAATAGCTTCTTTTGTTTGTGGATTAACACCTTTTCTTGGTTTTCTTTCTACAACTTCAAATGTACCAAAACCAACAATTTTTACGTTTTCACCATTTGATAAAGCTTCGGATACAACTTCAACAAAAGAATCAACAAATAAAGCAGCTTCTTTTTTTGTAACATTAACTTTTTCAGCTAATGCACTAACGAGTTCTTTTTTGTTCATACATGCACCCCCTATATATTGATATAAACGTATTTCAAAGGAATTTTACCACATTTTTTGCTTAAAATCAAGCAGTAATGTAAATTTTAGAGTTTTTTACTATTTAAAGTATTTTAATTCATATTTTTCAATATAATACGATGTCTAAAAAGCCAAATTCACTCAGGCAGCTTGATTGCTTATCCTTAAAATTATTCATTCTCAGCCGTCGCTCAGATTTTTCATCCATGAAAAAGCTTCACTCAAAAAAACGTCCTGTTTTTTTGACGGCTTTCATTCATAATTTTAAGGGCAATCTTCGAGCCTTCGTTTCATTTGAGACTTTTTAGACCGTGTATAATTAAAATAATACTAAAAAACATGTCACCATTTAGAAACCACTCAGGACTGGAAATGTAATATTTCTTTTGGTAGAATATATTCGGTCAGTTGGGGACGTGGTGCAGTTGGTTAGCATGCCGGTCTGTCACACCGGTGGCCGCGGGTTCGAGTCCCGTCGTCCCCGCCAAAAAACTCCTGGAGGAATCCAGGAGTTTTTTATTTTGAATCACCAATATCATTCATTATATTCAAAGGCTTCCTCACTTGATGGAGTTACATCTATTTTTATATAAAATTGCCAGTAGTGGTTATCTTTAAAACCAATAATAAGCTTTGTCGTTTTATCGGTAATAGTATTTCCAAATTCAAAACCTGTTCGCATCTCGTTTAATTTATAATATAAATTGATTTCATATCCTATTTCATGGTTAATATCGTTTAATTTTTCATAATCATAATCCCATAATTTAGTATTAATATAAAAATTTTTAATAGGAATTAAAACGCCTTCGAAATAATATTTTTGAAAAACATCTTTTCAAATTATCTTAAGATATGTTTTAATCATTTGGTAAATCTCTATAATAAGTACTAATCTTATCTTTATAATCGATATCATAATAATTATTTGAATAAAAATGAATATTTATCATAAAAGTAAAATGAGAAAACATAAAAAATCCCGGCAATTGCCGGGATTTTTTATATAAACCAACATTATTAGAAGCTTACTGAACCTTTTATGTATGCATTCCAATATAAATCTTTGCTTCCAAATGATGCATTGCTTACATGTACTCCAGTTGTTATAACATCATTTGGTGAGTATGTTACATCTGCTGTGTATAAGAATTCGCTTGGTTCATTGAATGTTTCTTCAAAAATATTTCCATCTGAATCGCTATCTGTATAGTTCTTTATAGATAATTCAACATCAACTTTATCTACTGGTTTTACTGTAACTGAAACCATATAACCTAAATTATTTGTAGCATCTTTTGTAGCTGCATATAATTTATAATATACATGAGCACTTACATTAACCATATCTGCTTCATAGCCAACTTTACTATGAACATCAACAGCATATTCATCAGAAACTTTATCCAAATCAACTGAATTCAATGTTACATCATAAACTGCTGATACTGCATCAAATGTTTGGGAACCTGATACTTTAGCTGATAAGCTTAATGGTGTAGCAATTTCTGTTCCATCTGCTTTTGAAACTTTTACACTTTCAATATTAAACAAATCATGTATTTTATTTGAATATTCTACAGCATATGTATAAGTCATATCGCCAGGCAATGGTAATGTAACTTTATCTGTTAAAGATATGCTACCAGCAACACCAAAATCAGCTGATAAATCTGCACCAAAGGTTACCTGTGTAGCATCAGAAACCGGTTTAACAAATGCTGGTAATGTTGTAGCTTTAGCAAAATCAAATGTTGTATGAGGTGTTACAGTAAACATGCCTGCTTCGAAATCTTTTTTATAAGATGCTGATAATAAATATGTTGAAGAACCTTCCTGTGATCCAAAGAAGAATTCGCCAGTTAACCCAGAAACCGCTTCCTTACCTGTAAATGCTGCTGCAACTGCAAAACCTGTTTTTGTTGCAGGAGTAGATACTGCTAATCTTGTTGCTGGATCTGCTGCCCAGAAACCTGCTGTTAAATCAACATCAAATTGAGGAACTACACTTAAAGAATATTTTGCTGCAAATAAATCACCGTTCAACATTACAGGATTATCTGTTTGTGTAGCATCTGCTTTAACATCATCTGTAGAAGTTAAATCAACATATAAAAATTCAAGTCCTAAATCTTTTAATGTTACAATTGCATGATGAGCACCAACTTTGGATAATTCTGGATTACCATCATCATCATAAGTATTATAAACAATATATTTTGAGTAATCTAAAATACCACTGTTATTAAATACAGCTTTTAACATATTGTCTTCGTAAGTAATGCTAACTAAATCAAAAGCTGGAGTAGTATCTTTAGCTAAACCAACTAAATCACCACTTAAAACAGCTGTTAACATCCCACCTTCATTACCACCAAATGTTGCTGAATAACCTGATGAAAATGCTGTTGTAACCTTCAAAGTATTTCCAAACATTAAATCTAACCCATTTTCATCAAATCCAACTTCAAAACTAACTGTTCCCTCAAATACAGGGTTAGTAACTGACAATGTTGCAGGCACTTCAGTAGCTGCAAACGCAGATACTAAGAACGCTAATACCATAACTAAAACAAAGATCTTCTTCATTCAAACAACCTCCTTAAATATAATTTAATTTGAATTAAACTGTAAATATTCTATCATATTAACGAAAGAATGTCAAGAGTTCTTAACGTTAAATTAATTAATCAATTGATATATTATTTTGTTACTACAAATGGTAGTACCAATGCTACACCTGCTAATGCTATTCCAACCATTGCTAACATGTTAGCCTTGTTTACTTTTTCTGCACTCGCAGATACTTTTCCTTCAACATTTGTCATCCTATCTGATAAGTCATTTGCAAGATATTGAACCTTTAATAAATCACCAGAAACTTTATCCACTTTTGTCGTTGTCTCATCTACCTGATCCTGCAAATCAAGCATATCCTCAACAAGCATATCCGCATTATTAAATGCTCTATAAGCAACCTTTGTTATTGTTTCTAATTTTGCATTTGTTTTTTCTAAATCTTTAGATAATCCATCTACAACTTCTTTATCTGCTTTTTTAGATATCATATCTTTTAATCCTTGATGTTCTTTTACATTTTGACCTGCTACATAATCTAAATCAGATTTTACAGTATCTAATTCTTCCCATAATCCATCTATGTTTTCAATATTTACAGAAACATCATCTTTTAATGAAGACATAGAATTTAATTTATCAGATAAATCAAGAACTGTATATTTTAATTCTAAATAACTTCTTGAACTTGCTGTTTTTAAGGCTGATATCTCTTTATTCAAAACTTCAACCTTTTTTGTTAAATTAATCAATACATTTTGATTTGCAGTAACAGCTGATTCAACCGCACCCAATTTTACTCCCAATGCTGATAATTTCTCATCATTTGCCTTCACTACATTTGATAATTTTTTATCCAAAATCTTCATAACAGTTTCAACTCTTTTGATATCTTCAGCTTTTGCCAATACAGGGTCGTTTTCAATATAAGTTAATGTGTCTGATAATAATACTGCAATTTCAGCTTTCGTTAAAACGATATCGGGATTAAAGTTATCTTCCATAGGAAGAATTCCCCTATTTGCTAAATCCATAACATAATCATATGCCCAATGATCTTTAGGTACATCTTTAAATGCAAATGATAATACTCCAAAAAGAACTAATGCCAATACTAAAAGTGTTTTACGCATACGCTCTACCCCCTCTTTTAAATTTTGAATTTTAGTTGTGAAAATACACTAATTATATTATACTATAAAAAACTGATTTTCTTTTAATTCGTATTTAGTTTAAAAAATCGTCTTTTCCCAATTCTTAGTATTTCATCGCCCTTAATTTCTAATAATTGGAAAGGATCATTAATTTTAACATCATTAATCTTTACTGCTCCCTGACTGATAAGCCTTTTTGCTTCACTTTTGCTTGAAACCGATTTTGTTTTCATAATTAAATCAATAGCTTTAATTTCATTTTCTACAATGATTTCTTCCATTTCATCAGGAATATCCTTTTTTTGAAATACTTTTATAAATTCATTTTGTGCATATTCAGCTTTTTCTTCACCATGAAAAAATTTCACTATTTCATAAGCTAATTTCATCTTTACATCTCGAGGATTAATGGTATTATTTTTCATTTTTTCACTGTATTCTTTTATTTGTTCTTCAGGAATATCTGTAGCCAATCTCATGTATTTTAATATTAATGTATCTGGAATAGACATTACCTTCCCGTACATGTTAAATGGCTCATCTTCAAAGGCTATATAATTATCATATGATTTACTCATTTTTAAATGTCCATCTGTTCCTTCAATGATAGGCATGGTTAAAACAATTTGAGGTTTTTGACCATACGCTTCCTGGATTTTTCTACCAACCAGCAAATTAAATAATTGATCTGTTCCTCCCATTTCTACATCAGCTTCAACCATAACAGAGTCATATGCCTGAGCTAAAGGATACATAAATTCCGACACACTTATGGGTTCATTATTTGCAAGTCTTTTTGCAAAATCATCTCTCTCAAGCATACGCGCAACTGTATAATTTGATGAAAGTTTAATTACATCGTAAAAAGACATCTTTTCAAGCCATTCACTATTATATCTTATTTCTGTTTTTTCCGGATCCAATATACGAAAAGCCTGTTTTTTATAGGATTCGGCATTGGCTTCAACCTCTTCTTTTGTAAGCATCGGCCTTGTTTTAGAACGACCAGAAGGATCACCAATTCTTGCAGTAAAATCTCCTATGATTAAGACTACCTGGTGACCTAAATCCTGAAATTCTCTTAACTTTTTTAATACGACAGCATGCCCAAGATGAAGATCGGGGCGCGATGGATCTACACCCAGTTTAACCCTCAATGTTTTCCCGGATTTTAAACGCTCTTTTAATTCTTCTGATGATATTAAGTCTATTGTATTTCTTTTTATAATATCAAATTGCTTTTCAAAATCCACTATTTACTCACCTCGCAAGAAGCGCTGCGACTACAAAAGAAGATATCATAAATAATATTCCTGACCATAATGCCATCTTTGCTGCAGGATCAAGCCCTTTTTCCCTTCCAAACATTGTATGGGCAGCTCCCGAACCAAATGCTCCACCTAATTCAGCATTTTTTTGCATTCGTTGCAATGCGAAATAAATTAAAGCAATCGATAGAATAATATGAACAATAATAGCTAATATTGTTAAGATTGACACTTCAACTGCCTCCTTTGATTTTTATATTAATGTTCTCAAAAAATATTATACACTAAAACTTTTGATAATTCAAGTAAAAAATGGTCTTTGATAATAATTTATAAAATATTTTAGAAATATTGTTTTGTGAAATTAATTTGCTCGAAAAGGTTTTTAAACATAATATTGTTAAAATTTACAAGAAATTATGAGAGGAGGTGTTTATATGCCTATCTATAGATATGTTTGTGACAGTTGCGGACATGAATTTACAGTAATGCATGGTATGAATGAAACTCCTGAAATATTTTGTGAAAAATGTGGAAGTCCTGCGAAAAAAGGTATTGGAAAAATTGGTATTTCTTTTAAAGGTAGTGGGTTTTATATAAATGATTCGAAAACAAGTAATTCAAAAGGCTCAAATAGCTCAAAAACATCTAAAAGTTCAAATACAACTTCAAAAAAATAAAAAATAAGGCGGCTATTGCCGCCTTATGTCCCCCACAAATTATAAAAGATTATCTTTTACCCTTGCCACCTCTTTTCTTATCGAGCCTTTTTGAGTATTCGGATAATTTTCTGTCACTGTCTCTCAAAAAACGGGTAAGTTTTTTTTCAAACTCTTCATCCTTTTTTTCTTCTTTTACGTCTTCTGTTTTCAACGAAAGCTCTACTTTACCATCCTTTGTTTTACCAATGATTTTTCCTTCAAGCTCCTGTCCAACCTTTAAAAAGTCAGAAATGTTTTTTACATAGTCATTGGAAATCTTTGAAATGTGAATAAAACCTTCTTCTCCAGATTCTAATGTAACAAAAGCTCCGAATTTTTTAATGTCTTTAACCGTTACTTTCACAGTTTCTCCAAATGCCATACTTTTAGCCACAAAAACTACCTCCATAAAATAATTTAATAAAAAATTTATATATAACAATATGGGAGGTTATCCTCCCACTTATGAGTTGAGAAATTTTGCATATTTGTTTTTGAATTTCTGTACTCTACCTTCAGTATCTATAATCTGAGAACTCGTTTCACCCAAATAAAACGGATGACACTTTGAACATACATCAACACGGAAATTATCTTCTGTGCTATAAAGTTGATGTTCAGCACCACATGCACACTTTACAGTAATCAACTTCATTTCTGGGTGTATTCCTTTTTTCATGTTATTCACCTCTATATTATAATATTTTTGTCTGACAAATTATAACATATTCTTTTTTCATAGTCAAGAAAGTATTTATATTTTAATAAACAATTATATTAAAATATGGTATACAATAATCGCAAATAATTATTTAAAGTTTATTTTTGCAGCTTTATTACTAAAATCTCAGGTTTTGCGAAAAATCTAAGGTTAAACCATGCTCCTAAACCATTGTTTATATACATAATTTTATTATTTTCAAATTCTTTTTCACCTCTTAGATAAAAAGCATATTTTTTTAATATCCATTTTGTTATAATCGGTATGTAGACCTGTCCTCCATGAGTGTGCCCTGCTAAAATTAAATTAGCTTCATCAAATGCTTCTTTATTATAAAATATGGTATCCGGTATATGTTCCATAACTATGGTATAACTTGCTGGAGTTGTATCAATATAACTCAATTTTTTATATATAGGTAGCCCAATAAGTTTTAAAGAGAATTTATTAAAATATATACTAATTGTATTATCATTAATTACGTGTATATTGTTTTTATTATAAATCTCATTTATCATATCTAAATCATAATAGTCCCAATTGCCATAAACAGCATAAACAGGCGCTATTTCATTTAATGCTTTAAAAAACATGTTTAAATCTTTTTTATCTGTATTTTTTATTATTGTGTCTCCTGTATATAATATTATGTCAGGATTTTCCTTTTTTATTTCATTTAAAATTTTATCATGGAAAAATATGTATTTATACATATGAAGGTCTGTAATATGTACTATTTTTATATTAATATTTTTTTCATTCAAAAATTTTTCTTTAAAATTTAATTCTGATAATTTTATATTCAGGTAACTTTTTTTTATGGAAAACGGCTCAATAATAAAAGCATAAAATATTATTATTAGAATGAAAATCATAGAATTTTTTAAAAACCGCATTTTCTAACCACCTTATAATTTATAAAGATTTTATAAACCATCTAGAATACTAAGAAATTTTAAAATAATTATAGATATTTAACTCTTACTTAACATTATACTATTTGACAAAGACTTATAACATTTATTATTCTATGTAAAAAATGATAAAATAAAATTACAACTATATTAAATATAGGAGGAGATATCCGTGGAAACAGTGGCTATTTTAGAATTAAACGGTGAAAAGATTGAAATAAATACAAATACAGTTTTTCCTGTAATATTGGCAGATGTTATGTATGAAGGTGATTTAGATTTAATGATGGCTGATTTAAAATCAAAAAATAAATTGATGTCAGAAGCAAAAAAAATTAAATTTATTTCAGAAAATATTCCTGGAATTTCTTCAAATTTTGTTACTAAACCTTTTATATTCTCCGAATTTCTTTCTTACCTTAATGAATTTAATTTAACTCCTGGTGATTTTAACCATGCTACTTTAAATGAACTCTACGATATTATTCTGGACTATGCTGATCATCATAATTTCGACGAACTAAAAAAGATTGTGAAATTTATGATAGATATAGATCCAAATTATACACCAGCTTATGAAATATTGGGGTCTGTTTTAATTGAAGAAGGAAATTTAGAGGAAGGAAAAAAATATTTAGAATTAGCTGTTAAACAAGATCCTTGGAATGTTGCTGCATTATCTGAATTGGGAGAAACGTATTTTAATCTCGGGGAATATGAAAAAGCTGCTGAAATATGGATGAAGGAAGTAGAATTAATGCCAGAAAACTCTGTTACTTATTTTATGATAGCTGACGCTTACAGGCAATGTAAAAATTTCAAAAAAGCTGCAAGAATTTTAGAAAAGTTCTTAAATAAATATCCAAAAAGTATTTTAGCAAAATATGAATTAATCGAAATTTATAGAAAATTAAGTAGAAATATTGAAGCAGACGAATTAAAAGAAGAAATTTCCAAATCCCAGCCAGAATATGTAAGTGATGTTGAAATATGGGCAAAAATAATGTTTCAGAATAAAAAATATGAAAATGTTGAAAAATTTATCAGTAAATTTTTATATAAAAACAAAGAGTATGAACACTTTAAAATTTTATTGACCATACCATTTTTAAAATCAGGAAAGAAAGAAGAAGCTAAACTAATAATTAGAGAAATTAAAGAAAAATTTCCATGGTATTACTACGGAATGAAAAATATTTTAGATGAAATGCTTGATGAAAATGAAAAAAGTATTCTCATGGATTAAAGAAGACATTGAACTTTTTACATCATCGTTTTTTAAAAATAAAAAAATATTGCTCCCGATTATGTCGGGAGTTCTTTTTGTACTATTTTTTGGAAATTTTAATATTATAATATTGTTACTTGGTTTAATTGCATTTGTTGATTATAATACACTTTATATCCCAGACATATTAAATTACACAATAATTTTATACGGTTTAATAAATACAAACATTCTTAATATATTAATAAGCATCTTTCTGTTTTTTATATTATTTCAATATGCGAAAAATAAAAAGTTAGGTTTTGGAGATGTTAAACTTTTATCAGGTCTCGGTTTAATTTATGGTATTGATGTGTTTTATATAATAATTTTTTCTGTTATTGTTTCATTAATCTTTGAAAGAAAGAATAAAATCGCATTTGGTTATTTTCTATTCTGGGGAACTGTTGTTGAAAATATCTGGTTTTCTAATTTCAATCCATTCTCCTTCTTTTAAATTATCTGGAAGAAATATATTTCCTATAGCCACTCTTTTTAAATCAATTACTGTAAGATTTATTGCTTTCATCATTCTTTTTATTTGATGATATTTGCCTTCTGAAATCTTTATTGTAATTATATTATTTTCAATTTTTTCAACGATTGCAGGTTTTGTTTTAAAATCTTTTAATTGTATACCTTTTTTTAATTTTTCAACTTTTTCCTTTGTAATATCCCCTATAACCTTAACTTCATAAGTTTTATATATCCTTTTCTTAGGTGATATTATTTCATGAATTAATTCACCATCATTTGTCAAAAACAAAAGCCCCCGCGCATCTTTATCCAATCTTCCAGCTATGGATAATTCATTTTTATATTTATGATTTATTAATTGAATTACATATTTATTTTTATTTTCATATGTTGAAGACACATAACCAGCTGGCTTATTTAAAATAATATATATAAATTTATGTCCTTCTATTATTTGATTATTAAATTCTACAGTATCAGAGTTTGAAACTTTATAGTTGGGATTTTTAATAATTTCCCCATTAACCCGAATCTTTCCTGATTTTATCAACTTTTTTACTTCTGATCTTGAGCCTATTTTTGAATTTGATAAAAACTTATCCAATCTATCCATCATTATCTTCCTTTTGTTATATATGAATATACATCTTCAAGTGAAATTTTCATATTTCTATATATACATTTTATATTATATTTATTTATAATTTCGTCAAATTGTTTTATATTTAAAGGCGTTTCTATTATAGCTGTTGTTGTAGAAATAATTTTTAATCCAAATATTTCAGGTTCATTTTTTAATTTCTCAAGTTGGGAAAGATATTTCTCGTTTTCTAATTCTACTTCAATTATGGAAAACTTATCTTCAAATTTTTTCATTATATTAATCATTTTATCATGCGCTACAATTTTACCTTCAACCAAAACCGCTATTTCAGATGCTATTTGTTCTACTTCCCACATATAATGCGACGAAATTAAAATTGTTTTATTATTTTTTAAATTTTGATCCAATATATATTCTCTAATAAATCTCGAAGTTTCTACATCTATTGCTATTGTTGGTTCATCTAATAACAGAAGTTTAGGATCTTTTATTAAAGAGCGCGCAATATTAAGTTTTTGCTTATTTCCAGAAGAAAGGTTCTTTGTTAATCTGTTTTTATATTGAGAAAGCCCAAAATCTTCTAATAACGTTAACGCTCTGGATTTCAAATCACTTTTCACATTACTTATTTTCCCGAATAATATTAGATTTTCGTATGGTGTTAATTCATCTTCTAAAACTGTATAATCAGAAACAAGACTTATAAAGTTTCTGACCTTGTTTTTTTCTTTTATAACATCAATCCCAAAACTTTTAACTTCACCAGATGAAGGTAAAATTAATGTGGAAACAATTTTCATCAAAGTAGATTTTCCTGCACCATTGGGTCCCAATAATCCAACAATTTTTCCTTCTTCCACTTCAAAATTTATATTTTTTAAAGCTTCTACATTACCAAAATTACGGGTAACTTTTTTCATTTCTATTGCTTTCATAATACACCTCACATATCATACTTTAAATTCTTTCTTAATCTTCTTTCTAAATCTCTTTTTGCTATATCTTCTCTCTTATCATACAATTTTTTACCTTTCACAAGAGCAATTTCAACCTTTACACGACCTTTTTCATTAAAATACATTTTCAATGGTACTATAGTCAACCCTTTTTCCTTAACCTTTTGATCCAATTTCAGTATTTCATATTTATGCATTAATAATCTTCTGGGTCTTTCTGGATCATGATTAAATAATGATGCATTTTTATACTGGCTTATATGTGCATTATATAAATATATTTCACCTTTTTCTATCTTACAAAATGCATCCTTTAAATTAACTCTACCTTCACGTAAAGATTTTACTTCTGAGCCTCTTAGCTCTATTCCCGCTTCATATTTCTCTAAAATATGATATTGATATGTTGCATGTTTATTATTTGTTATGATTTTCATCTTTACTCCTCCATTTCAGATGATAACTTCTCCGAAAATTCACTTTTCCTTTTTATAGCTCTGTTAATCCTTTCTGCACGTTTTTTACCTATTCCTGGTACATTTATTAATTCATCCATATTTGCTTTCATTAAAGAATCTAAGTTTTTAAATGTTTCCACAACATTCCTCACAATAATTGAAGGAATTCTGGTTGAATAAAGTAATCTAAATCCACGTGGTGAAACAAAAAATTCTTCCAGATCATTTTCAGTTTCTATATCATATCCCAATTTTTGCGCAATTATTTTCATATTTAAAAAATCTTCTGTTTTCAAACCATTAAATAAAGTCAACGAATCCTGTGGATATTGGTAATCCAATAAATTCATGGAATAATCCATTATCAAAGCACCCAGATATCTCGGGGTTATTCTATAAATTTCATTAATCTCAAGTCTTGAACTTTCGGCTGCTTCACCCAATTCTAAAAGGTATTTCTCGGCTTTTTCTGCAACTTTCAAAGTCATAAATCCTTTTGAGATGGCTTCTACAACATTTGATAATATAACTCTATTCTCCATTTCTGCAATATTTATTTCAGATAATAATTCAAAAAAGCTCTGCTTATATCTTTGAGCGACAGCTATCTCCTGATTTAATCTTGGTAATATTACTATCTCAGGATATAAAACTCTACTATTACTTCCATGATATATAGAAACCTGATTTCTTCTTTTTGATACTGCAATTAATATTTCATTTGTTTGTTTTGCCATTCTCTCTGCAGTTCTATGTCTCATTCCTGTCTGGTAACTCGGAATATCACTCGATGGATTTAATTGTGTATTTGCATATAAAATCTTAGTTGCATCTTTATTTAATACAATAGCGCCATCCATTTTTGCCAATTCATATAACCTTTCCGGTTCAAAATCACAATCTATAATAAAACCAAGTTGTATTAACCCTTTTTCAAGATGTTCTTCTGCCTTATCTGTTAAAAAAATCAATGCACCTAAATTTGCAGAAATAATCAAATCTATTCCTGTTCTTAATCTTTTTCCAGGAGCAAGAATGCTGAGAATTTCATCAAAAGCTGGTTTCATTTAAATCACCCCTTATTCAGGAAAAAAATTTTTTTAACATAGTGGTAAGATTTTTTATTTTTATTATATCCTTATATTCTAATTTTGAATTTGGTATAACTATATTTGTTATTCCTATTTTTCTTGCAAAATCAATTCTTTTCTCCAAACTTCTAATATGCCTTACATTTCCATCCAGCCCTATTTCTCCCATAACAACTATAGAATCAACTGTTGAAATATCAAATAAAGATGAAAGTAACGCATATGCAATTGCCAAATCACTTGAAGTATCTGATATTTTAAAACCACCAGAAGTACTTAAAAATATATCTTTTGACTCAAAGGGTAGCCTTAATCTTTTGCTCAAAACAGCTATTATCATAAGTAGTCTATCAAGCGGAGCACCTGAGGTTACTCTCCTAGGATTTCCATATACCGGTTTGCTTACCAATGCCTGTATTTCAATAGGAATTAACTTACTTCCTTCTTTAACAATAGTTAAAACATTGCCAGATGCATTTTTATAATCTTTTAAAAAATACTGTGTATATTCAGAAATAACTTTTAAGCCTATTTGAGTCATTTCAAACATTAAAATTTCATCGGTTGGACCATATCTGTTTTTCAAAATTCTGAGCATTCTTAATCCGGAAGTTTTTTCAAGTTCAAATTGCAAAACTGCATCAACCATATGCTCTAATATTTTTGGACCTGCTATAATACCTCCTTTTGTTACGTGACCAACAACTATTAAAGTTATACCTTTTTTCTTACAATATTCAGAAAGATACCGTGTTACTTCTTTTACCTGTAATACACTACCTGCATATGATGAAAACTTTTCTGATTTTATGGTTTGAATAGAATCTATTATCAACAAATCTGGTTTATCCTTCAATTTTTCTATTAATGAAACTATTTTTTCCATAGAATTTTCAAAAACAAGTCCTATTTTGCTCTTATTTGTTTTTACATTTAACCTTTTAAATCTCTGAAATACTTGTTCTGCAGATTCCTCACCAGATACATATATAACTGTTTTTTCATTTCCTATATTGGAGGAAAGCTGAGTTAAAAGCGTGCTTTTCCCAATACCTGGTTCACCAGCCAGAAGATATACACCGCTCTCTACTAAACCCCCATATAAAATTTCGTCTAATTCTTTAAATCCTGTTTTTATTTTTACTGGTTCTTTTATATCATCGGTTAAAAATAATATTTCAGAAGTTGATTGTACAGTCGTATTATCAAAAACATCCGCGGTGAATTCCACCGCGGTATTCCATTCATTACATGAAGGACATTTTGCAAACCATTTTGTACTTTCATAACCACATTCAGAACAAACAAAATATTTTTGATTCTTTTTGGCCATTATAGCACCTTCTGTTTAGATGATGTTTTTCTTCCTTTTTTAAAGTGAATATTATCATTTTTAATTTCTATTATTATTCTGTCTCCTTCTTTAAATCTACCTTTTAATATTTCTTCTGATAATGGATCTTCTAAATATCTTTGAATAGCTCGTTTAAGTGGTCTGGCTCCGAATATTGGATCAAAACCTTTTTCCACTAAAAAGTCTATAGCTTCTTCTTTGAATTTTAAATGCAAATCTTTTTCATTTAATCGTTTTTCCAAATCTTTTAATTGAATTTTTATTATTTCTTTCATATCTTTCTTTGTAAGAGGATGGAACACAACCGTTTCATCTAATCTATTTAAAAATTCCGGTTTAAATGCTTTTCTAACCTCTTCCATTACAGACAGTTTTATTTCATTATACTTTTTCTCTTCAGATTCGTCATCCACAAATCCCATAGACCGTTTGGTTTTATTAATTGTTTCACTGCCAAGATTACTGGTCATAATGATAATAGCATTTCTAAAATCTACTATTCTTCCCTGCGAATCTGTTAATCGTCCATCATCCATAATCTGTAATAATATATTATAAACATCAGGATGAGCCTTTTCAATTTCATCTAATAAAATGACGGAATATGGTCTTCTTCTTACTGCTTCAGTTAATTGTCCACCTTCTTCATAACCAACATATCCTGGAGGAGCTCCAACTAATCTTGAAACGTTAAATTTCTCCATATATTCAGACATATCTATTCTTACCAATGCTTTTTCATCACCAAATAAATATTCAGCAATTGTTTTTGCAAGTTCTGTTTTTCCTACACCGGTTGGCCCTAAAAACAGAAATACCCCTGTTGGTCTTTTTGGATCTTTAATCCCACTTCTTGCGCGTCTTATCGCTTTTGATACTGCTTTTATAGCATCATCCTGTCCTATCACTCTTTCATGTAATACTGCTTCAAGGTTTAAAAGCCTTTCCATTTCAGACATTTCTAATTTTTTCAAAGGAACACCCGTCCAATCTGAAACTACCTCTGAAATATTCTCTTCTGTAATTTCTATTATATCCTTTTCCGCGTTTTTTCTCCATTCTGAATATTTTTTTGAATATTTTTTCTTTAATTCATTGATCTGATTTTTTATTTCTTCGACTTCGTCATATTTATCTTTTTGAACAAAATACTCTTTTTTGTTCTCTAATTCCGTTATTTTATTTAACATCTTTTTTAAATTTTTTGGCAGAGTCAATGCATTCAATCGCATTCTTGCACCAGCTTCATCTATAAGATCTACAGCTTTATCCGGCAAATATCTGTCTGTAATATATCTTAAAGATAGGTTAACAGCCGCTTCCAACGCCTGATTTGTATATTTTACTTTATGATGTTCTTCATATTTTGATTTTATTCCTTTTAAAATAGCAATTGCCTCTTCATATGTCGGTTCATTTACATATATTTTTTGAAACCTTCTCTCAAGAGCAGGATCTTTTTCAATAAATTTCCTATACTCTGACGGAGTCGTGGCACCTATAACCGTAATATTCCCACTTGCCAGTGCTGGTTTTAAAACATTAGCAGCATCCATTGAAGACCCTTCTGCAGCCCCAGCCTCCACAATCATATGTAATTCATCTATAAACAATATTATATCCTTATTTTTTTCAAGTATTTGCATTAATTTTTTCATTCTCTTTTCAAATTCACCACGATATTTTGTTCCTGCAACAAGAGAAGTTAAATCAAGAGAAAAAATGCATTTATTTTTCAAAACTTCTGGAACATCACCTTTTATTATCTTTTCAGCCAATCCTTCAACAATAGCACTTTTACCAACTCCTGCTTCACCAATCAAAACAGGATTATTCTTTTTCCTTCGTGCTAATATTTCCATTAACCTTCTTATTTCAACTTCTCTGCCAATGACTGGATCCAATTCATCTTTTGCAGCTTTATCCGTCAAATCAGTTCCATAACCTTCAAGCTGCTTAATCGCATTTTGTCTCTGTCTAAGTCTTTCATCATCCTTTTCAACAAATGGTGATACTCCTTTTTCATTCTCATTTTTGTTTAACATTAAATCTGCTAATTTTTTTCTCATTTCAACAAGGTTTATACCCAATCTTCGTAAAACATGCGCTGCTATCCCTTCGCCTTCACGACATATCCCAAGCAATAAGTGTTCGGCATCTATTTGTGAAGTTCCAAGAATTTCTGATTCATCATAAGCTAATTCTATAATTCTTTTAGCTCTTGGAGTAGGTTGAGGGGATGACCCTACAATATTATGCGAAGCGTTTACTCCAACGATATTTGTTATTTCTGATTTTATTTTTCCGTATGTTAAATTATAATACGAAAAAATCTGAGTTAAGTATTTTCCACTAACTTTTAAAAGTCCCAATAACAGATGTTCTGTTCCTACATAAGGATGTCCCATAAATCTTGCTTCATTTTGGGCTTCGATAAAAACTTTAGCCGCTCTATCTGTAAAGTTATCAAACATATTATCACCTCCGTATCTAATAGATATTTTAACACATTTTCACTAAATTATGAAGAATATACCTTTAAAATTATTGATTTTCATCGCTATATACTCTTAAAACTTTTTTAAACCTTAAAATATTTTTCAAGAGAAATTTAAAGAAAAAGAGTTTAATTATGATGTTAAAACTATCTAATTGGAGGCGGTCTATATGTCAGCGTTTGTTGTTTTACTGATAACCATAGTAGCATATTATTTTATTATCTTTGCAAAAAACGTTAAAAAATCTATTATTACCTTTCTCTTTGGTATTCTACTATTCATATTAAAACCTGTAGACGGCCTGGAATTTGAAAATATTGGAAGAATTGTAAGTTTTGAAACACTCGGAATACTATTGGGAATGATGATCATAGTAGAAATATTAAAAGAAAGTGGTTTTTTTACATTTGCCGCTGTTAATGCAATAAAATTAAGCAGATATAAATTCTGGGTAGTTTTGACATTGCTAATGCTATTAGTCGCTCTTTTTTCTGCATTTTTAGATAATCTCATTACAATTATGCTTATTGCTCCTATTATATTTTTAGTTGCTGATACGCTTGAAATAAACCCTGTTCCGTTGATGCTGTTAACAATAACCATTGACAATATCGGTGGAATGAGTACTTTAATCGGTAGTCCTCTTAATATTGTTTTAGGTTCCATCGGTGAGCTTCATTTTACAAAATTCTTAATTACAATGCTTCCAATTACAACATTATCATTTATTTCAGTTCTTATTATGTTTAAATTCAACAACAAAGTAGACACAAAAACTTTCAATGAAAAATTAAAAACACTATCTAATATGGATCCTGAAAAAGCTATTGAAAATAAGTCATTGATGTATAAAGGGGTTACAATATTTATTATTGTTTTAATGGGTTTTATGTTTCATTCTGTAATAAAGATAGATCTGGCTTTAATCGCTACTTTTGGAGCTTTAATACTTATGTTGTTAACCCAAAAAGATTTTGAAAGCATGTCAAAAGATTTAGATTGGGATACCATGTTTTTTTACGCTGGCTTATTTACAATAGCTTTTTCATTAGAGGAAATCGGTGTAACTAAAATGATTGCAAATATTTTTAACCCTTTAATAGGTTCTCCGATAATATTAATGATAGTAATTATGTGGTCTTCTGCGATTGTTATTCCATTTTTGAGCGCAGTGCCAGGAACACTCATATTAGCCCCTGTTATTAAATTATTAGTATTAAATGGAGCTCCTTATGAATTATGGTACGCTTATGCTATTGGTGCAAATTTAGGTACCAATTTAACTCCTTTAGGTGCTGTTCAGAATATTGTCGGAGTATCTTTACTTGAAAAGAATTACAACAAAACTGTTACCTTTAATGAGTATATGAAAAAATCCTTTTTCCCTGTTTTAATTCCTTTAATTTTAGGTACTATCTATTTATTTTTTATTTAATTTTCTAATGATTGTACCTGGAGGTGTTGTTATGAATAAAGTATTATTTGAAAAGAAAATAAACAACATCGTTTTAAAAATTATTATAGGTGATTTAACAAAAGAAAAGGTTGATGCAATTGTAAATGCGGCTAATTCTTATCTTTCTCATGGTGGTGGCGTTGCTGCAGCCATCGTTAAAGCAGGAGGATATCAAATTCAAAAAGAAAGTGATGAATATATTAAAAATAATGGTATAATAAAAACAGGTGAAGTTGCCGTTACAAAAGCAGGTTCTTTACCTGTTAAATATGTCATTCACACAGTTGGACCTGTATGGCACGGAGGAAATGACAACGAAGAGAAATTGCTTTATAATTCTGTTTTTAATTCTTTTAAAAAAGCTGACGAAATGAAAATTTCTTCAATTTCTTTACCTGCAATAAGTTCTGGAATATTTGGCTATCCATTTGAAAAAGCATGCAAAACCTATTTAAAAGCCGTAAATGATTTTTCAAAAATATCCTTATACTTAAAAGAAATAAGATTTTGTTTTTTAGAAAAAAATAGAGCTTTCACATTTATGAAAGTCATAGGAGGATAAAATGGCAACTTTAAAAATCCACAATGAAAAAAGAAAAACAAAACATTTATTGTCTGAAAAAATTAAATCAACTAAAAAAATTGAAAATAACGTTAAGCAACAAAAAGAAATAGTCGAAAATATTTCTTCCGGAAATGCTTTAATTGGATGGTTGAAAATTATTTTTTCAAGCTTTAACTTTTTAATATCCTTTTTTTTAACTTTACTTATGAGTATAATATATTTTCAAAAACCGCTAATCCAGAGTATGCTTGGAAGTCAATTCACACTTGATGTTTTTAATATAATGATTCTTGGAATATTATATCTTTCTTATAGTATTTTTGAACAATTTAATGCTATTTATTATTTAAAGGGTAAAATAAGAGCAACTAAAATTACAGCTTTTATGAAATTTTTAATATCTATGATTATGATATTTTCGATTTTATATTTAATATTCAAATATGGGATTCAATGGTTTGGACTTTCACTATTTGGAAAAACTTCACTTGGAAAAAATCAATTATTTTATATACCAAGCATTGTATATTTGACTTATTCTGTTTTTTTATCTTTACTGTCTTACTACGATATATTAAATTAATATTTTAGGTTGTCTAAAAAGTCTCAAATGAAACGAAGGCTCGAAGATTGCCCTTAAAATTATGAATGGAAGCCGTCAAAAAAACAGGACGTTTTTTTGAGTGAAGCTTTTTCATGGATGAAAAATCTGAACGACGGCTGAGAATGAATAATTTTAAGGATAAGCAATCGAGCTGCCTAAGTGAATTTGACTTTTTAGACATCGTATTAATATTTTGTATAGATTAGTTATTATTTCAAGGAGCTATGCTCCTTAATTGTTTAAAGATAATGTTAATATTAATAGCAAAATATTAATAATAAACGGAGGTGTTGTTATGAAAAAAATGGAATACGATGTTGTAATTTTAGGCGGAGTAGCCGCTGGAACAAGTGCAGCAGCAAGTGCAAAGAGGATAAATAAAAATTTGAAAATAGCTATTTTTCAAAAAGAACCATATATATCTTATGGCGGATGTGGTTTGCCATATGTCATTAGCGGCGATGTTGAATCCGCTGAATCTGTAATTGCCTTAACCCCTGAAAAATTTAAAGAAAAAAAAGGTGCTGATGTTTTTGTAGAACATGAGGCTTATAATATCGATTTTTCAAATAAAGTTGTATATATAAAATCACAAAATGATGAAAAAATTGTTTCGTATAATAAACTAGTGGTTTCTACCGGTGCATCTCCAATAATCCCTTCATTTGATACCTGGGGAGAAAATGGTATTTTTAAATTAAGAAATCCTGATGATGCAAGAAACATTTTAAATTTTATACATAAGAATAACCCTAAAAAAGCAATTATAATTGGAGGAGGTTTTATCGGAATTGAAACTGCCGAAGCATTAAAAAAACATAATATAGATATTACTATAATAGAGGGAACTGACCATATTCTTGGTGAAATCGAACCTGAAATTCATGAAGAGTTTATGAATAGTTTAAAAGATAAAGGAATTACATTTGTTTTGAATACTTTTGCAGAGAATATTATAAAAGAAAATGGGATATTTAAAGTAATTACAAAAGATAGCGTTTATGCTGCTGATATGATTATAGTGTCAATAGGCGTAAAACCAAATACAGCATTTTTAAAAGAATCTGGTTTAATAATGGCAAAAAATGGTGCTATTATAGTAAATGAAAAAATGGAAACAAATATAAAAGATGTTTATGCAGCCGGTGACTGTGCAACAGTAAATCATTTTATTACAAAAGAAAACGTTTATATCCCACTTGGAACTACGGCAAACAAGCAGGGAAGGATTGCGGGAAAAAATATTGCTGGTGGAAATGATTCATTTATAGGTGTTGTTGGTTCATTAATTACAAAATTTGAAGATATTGAATATGCAAAAACTGGTTTAACTTTAAAAAAGGCGAAAGAAAAAGGATATGATGCGGAAGCTGTATTTATTAAATCGGGAAGCAAAGCCCACTATTACAAAGGCTCGAAAAAATTAAAAATTAAACTTGTTTTTGAGAAAAAAACTGGAAAGATTTTAGGAGCACAATTTGTAGGTGGTGAAACTCACCCAAGGTTGAATACAATTACTTCATTGTTATACACAAACGGCACAGTCGATATGCTAAGAAATATGGATCTGGCTTATTCACCTCCATTTTCTCCAGTATGGGATATTGACCTTGTAGCAGCAACACAGGCAATTAAAAAAATATAAGCGTCAAACTCAGGAAAAATTTAATACTATATAGACAAAATCAAGATAAAATTGTTTAGAATTATTACTCATGATTTAACCTCCCTGTAAAAGTGTATAGTTTGATTTTACCGAATCAAATAATAATTTAACCAATTATATTGCACACCAGGGAGGTAAACTTTTTAAAAAGCTAATATGAAAGCATTGTGAACAATGGTATTTTAGAATTTTTGAAGATGGTATTTTATTTCTTTAAATATAACAAATCTTTCATAAAATTTATCATATACATAATAATATAGTATATTGTTTATTTTTTTTATTTTTATATCAGTAGGTATAAATTTATATGGTTGAACAGGTTCTTTATCCCCAAAATTCAAAAATATTTTTGCATTTTTTTCAACTAAACCTATATCTTTAATTTCATATTTTTTTATAAAACACAAATTTCCTGTATTTGTGTATCCCATTTTTGGGTCAGTTGTTAATAAATATAAATTATTTTCTATTAATTCTGCTGCATGCGTAATTTGTTCATATCTAAAAGAATATCTTGTATCAATAATTTTATTTCTTTCAGTTATTCCATCTTCTGTAATCTTCCATAAAGCAAGTCTGTTTATTTTTTTATAAAGATTATATTCTTGATTATTAATATTTTCTTCAAATATCAGTAAATATGGTATTTCTTTATCTTCTAATAAAAATGATTCCATTTTACTTGTTTCAAATAATTCCTGCTTTATTTCATATTCTTTTTTTATTCCATATATTGTATATCCAAAGTATTTTTCTTTTTTATTTAATGAACTATATTTTCGATATATAACACTATGAATTTTTTTTGAATTTATATATTCATATACATTACTAATTATATGAATATTTTCATTTTTATCTATCATCATTTCCTTTCCGTGGCTATATCCAACTACAGAAATATTTTTATTATAATAATCTTCTTTTGTTTTCTTGGAAATAAGGTTTGCAATATCTTCAAAAATATAAAAATCTATCATTTTAAAATCTTTGTTAAATACGCTTATTCCACTGTTTGTAAAAAAGTATATTTTCCCATTTTTTTCTTTTATATCTCTAACAGCAAGTCCTTCTGCAAATGGTGGTGGTGCAAATTTTTTAATTTGTATTTTTTTTATTTTTTTAGTTTTTAGATTGATAACATAAACAAAGGCTTTACGTTCTTTTAAATCTAAATAATCAACGGGCATTCCATATGATACAACTACTCCTTTAAAAATATATATATTATTACCATCTTCGCTAACTATCCAATACATAGAAGATAATGGAAAATATTCATTTATTATTTCTTTCGGTATAGTAATAATCTCTTCTTCTGAAATATCTGAACCATCATCAAATTTATATTTTTTGTCTGTTGCTATTGTATATATTGGTTTTAAATTTAATGGTTTTATTTCTCTAAAATAATATTTTAATTCATGAGGAAATATAATTACCAACATTGCAACTAAAAAAAAGTATAGGATTATATATTTTTTCATTTTCTTACCATCCTTTCACCCTAAGTTTTATATATTGATAATTCATTTTTCTTGCTTCGATATTTGCAATATTAATTTTATTGCGATGTTCCAATATTTTATTTTCTATTATCATTGAATAATCAAAAATTTTTAATTTTATTCCGGCATTTAAATTACCATAAAATCTATCATTATAAGGATAATTAGTGTATATGGAAAAATTCGATAATTCATAAAATTCTGTTTTCTCGTTTTCTAATACTACTTGAAAATCTTTTCCATTAAATATTTTTAAAAAATATTTCTTAAAATATTCTCCATTGTTAGAAAATATAGTTATACACAATATTGTATAAAAAAATATTATTATCCTTTTCATGTCTTACCACCCTTCATTATTATATGGAGGAGTTGATAACTCCTCCATATTTTTTAAATATCTAAACTTAGAACATATAGTATATAATTTTCTTTGTTTATAAGATATATATTTTTTTCATCCGAATCTAGTATTAAATTGTTTATACTTCCCACTTTTTTATCGATCACTTCTTTTATCGGTATTTTTTTAAATAGTTTTGAGTATCCTTTTTCATCTGTTCTTGTGTCTATTATATAAAAATTCTTTTCATCCATTATTATTATATAATTTTTAAATTTTGTGATTTTTATATAATCTTCGATAAAACTACTATATATTTCTCTTTCTTCATTTTCTGATATAAAATCAAACTGTGTTTCTATTACCGAATATTCTCTGTTGCTAAAGTTTTTAATATTTAAATCAAAATCATATTTTATTATACTTATATGCGGATATTTAAAAGTTGTATCATATACAATAACATAGACATTATTATTTACAATCATTATTTTGTTTTTATTAGGAAAACCATTTCCTTTTTTACTTACTCCATTATTTATATTATAATAATATAAATATCCTTCTTCATTAATTAAAAAAATATCGTTATCCCTGGCATCAAATGAAATAAAGGAAGTGTAGCGAATTTCTCCTTTTATTTTTATCGTTTTTTCTTCATTATTTTTAGGTGAAAATATATACAATTTTCTTTTTTCACCAATCTGATCTATTATATAAATTTTATCATTTATTACTTTTAAAAATTCGGTGTAATATGGTTGTTTTGAAAATGGATTACTTTTTACTAAAACCGGTAGAGAAAAGTTTTTAAAAAATTCAAAAAAATTAGTTACCTCTTCATTATAAATATTATATCTTTCAATATTTAAATTATCAATATCTTTTATTAAAAAAATCTGACCATTATTTGTTCCAATATACTTATCTAAATCAACTTTAATAGGATCAATATATATTTTATTTTTCATTGATAAATTATGCGAAAAAATCATTACATTAATAAAAACTATTAATACTATTATAAATTTTCTCACTTTTTCACCTCTCGTTAATAGTTAATTTTAACATATCTTGGAGCAAGCACTTCTAATTTATCTCTTCTTGTTCCAGATGGCATATCTATTCTTATTATTTTTCCATCTTTCCATTTTTCTCTTTTAGCATAAACAATATATTCAATCTCTTCTTTAAATTTAACAACATATCCCTGATGACGCGGAGGAATTGTTACAGGAAAAGATACAATTTTACTTTTATTTTTTTTATGAGTATATCCGCCACTTGCTTTCCATATTTTAAGGAATTCAGCTCCACCAGAAACTTCCCATTCATGTGTAAGTGTTTCATTAAGTGTAAATGTAAAAGACATTTTTTTATAATAATCAGGATTTTCTACTGCTGGAGATATAGTTGTTTCAGGACCTTTATATATTATCTTTTTACTATTATCATCTATAATAGAATAATATCTATATCCTGTATAACCTCCACTATTACCTCCACCATTATTACTACCAGCACCAATAATGTTTTTCATTTCATCATTAGTTAAAACTTTTACATTAACAACTTTTGAATCAGCAAAAATATTTACTGGAATCATATTCACAAACATCATCAACAAAATAGCATATATCACTACCTTTTTCATTTTCCATCCTCCCATCATTTTTTTCTTTGTTTTTTCAATAGCGCGCTATTGTTGATTAATATTACAATTATTATTGTAAATATTAAATAATATAACTTTATTCCATATTTGGAATAAAATGTTTTATTTAATTTTTTTATCGGTATTTCATAGGTTATAATTTCCTTTTTATATAACTTTGATGATTTTAATATCTTTCCATCAGGAGATATTATTTGTGATACTCCTGAATTTGTTGCCTGAATTATGTATATATTGTTTTCTGCTGCTCGAAATACTCCATGTGCTGACATTAAATATGGTACTATACTGTAGCCAAACATTCCATTATTGCTTGCTATTATTACTACATCAGCACCTTTGTTTTTTAATTCAGGTGTTATTTCAGGAAACACCACTTCAAAACATATTTCGAATCCTATATTTAAATCTTCTATATCAATAATTTTTAATTCTTTTCCTTTTTCAAATACTTTTTCATAATATGGTACAAGCTTGTTTTTGTAATATTTCCCTATTATTTTTCCATTCTTTGAAATAATAAATATGGAATTATATTCTTTATCCTCAGGAGTTAAATCAGGTGTTCCTATTATTAAATTAGCTTTATTTTCTCTTACAAACTCTAATATTTTATTTCTGTAGTTTGGTAATCGTATCATCCATCTATGAACTGCAGTTTCAGGCCAGATGATTATATTTGGCGAGTATTCTTTTGAGCTTTTTAATGAAAGATTTATGTATTCTTTGAATATCTTATAACTTAATTCATTGTTATTTTGCGATACCTCATATTCCCTCGATGATATATTTCCCTGTATTATTGCCAATTTAATTGTTTTTACTTTATTTTCCATTATATCTTTTTGAGAATTGATTCTCATATAGGGTAAAATCAAGATCAACAAAGAAATTATCAAAAACATTTTATATTTTTTATTCTTTAAAAGATAATATAACCAATAATTCGTTGCTATTATAATAAAAGATAATCCCATCATTCCTATATATTTTGAAAAAAATAGAAATATTCCTATATTATATAACGCTATACCAGGATGAGGCGTAAATCCATGAAATATTTTACTTGAAAAGTACTCCTCAAATAACCAGAATGAAGATATTACAAACATTTTTTGATATGTTTTATATTTATAATTCTCTATTTTTTTTACAAATCTTCCAAAGGAATAAAAAAGTGTCGTTACTATTAAAACAAAGGATAAAAAGCCAGCAAATTTATACTTTAATTCTATTTGCGATGTAAAAATAAATGAAGAGTTCATTATTGATACTAATACAGAAAATAATAATATCTTTCTTTTTTGAAGCTGGTTATTTATATAATAAAAAAATGGTATAAATGCATAAAAAATAAAGAAAAAAGTTCTAAATGGTGGATTTGAAAAGTAAAAGAATACCCCCGTTACAAGAGCAAACATTTTTATTCTCCTTCTAATTTCATTGTTTTAATTTTGAAGTATATGCCACTCCAAATTTTCAAAAAATCAAAATAATATACTTTTATATAACCAATTTGAGGATCAAAGGCATATATATTATTATTTTTAATATTTTCTATAACAATGTAGTGGTTATTATTTATGTATGCTATAACAGGCTTTCTTATGTTTTTTAAACTTTCAAAATCACCTTTTAATCCAATGCCTTCAAATCCTATCCTTTCTACAGCTTTTTTTAATCCTGAAAGGGTTGTTCCTTTTTGTTCTGTTCCTGCAATT